>WLLM01000099.1 GCA_009700715.1 Actinomycetota bacterium | reverse complement strand
TTGGCATCGCAAGTATTTGTGTGCCGCCAACCGCTCGAAACCCCTACAGGACGCTATATCGGAATGGTGCATTACCAGCGCTTATTACGCGAACGTCCTTCAACTCTCCTTGGATCAATTGTTGATACAGACACCCAAGGTTTAAATCCCAACGCATCTCTGCATGAAGTTTCGTCATACTTAGCCAGTTACAACTTGCTTTCGGTCCCTGTCGTAGATGCCAACGATCGCTTGCTCGGTGCAGTTACCGTCGATGACGTTCTCGATCACTTGTTGCCGGAAAACTGGCGCTTGGAGCATCGTGATTCAACTCGCGGAACTGGACCAAAGTTAAATCTGGCGGATGTAGCCGGGACTGAAGTCGATCTGCAAGATATTGAATTAGATAAAGCTATGGATGAGGAGGCGCGCTGATGGCACGTTCAATTACGCCTCGCAATAGCGGGCTAGACACACCTCGCGAATCACGACGTTCAATTCGTCCTAACTACGATCCAGAAGTATTCGGTCGTCTCTCAGAACGTTTTGCACGTTTTCTCGGTACCGCTCGTTTCCTTGTTTACATGACTGTCTTTGTGCTTTCCTGGGTACTTTGGAATTCACTGGCACCACGTGATCTGCGATTCGATGATTATCCTTTTATCTTCTTAACTTTGATTCTCTCGCTGCAAGCTTCATACGCTGCACCACTGATCTTGCTGGCACAGAATCGTCAAGCAGACCGTGATCGTATTTCGCTTAATGAAGATCGCGCACAAAATGCTCGTTCTATTGCAGATACCGAGTACTTAACCCGCGAATTAGCGAGCCTACGCATCGCACTTGGAGATGTTGCAACTCGAGACTTCATGCGCAGTGAACTTGAAGATCTTCTAAAAGATTTACGTACTAAGCCCGAGTCTGACGCCAAGTAGCGAATTACTACGTACGACAAGTTTCTCAGCGATTGCTGCAATTGCAATTGCGCTAGGTGAATCAGGTGCTGCAATTACAACTGGTGCTCCACTATCTCCACCAGTGCGTAAATCTGTACTAAATGGAACCTTTCCTAGTAACGGAACATCGCTTCCGACAAGGTTGGAAAGCCTTTTCGCTGTCTCTTCTCCCCCGCCATCACCAAAGAGCGAAATTTCATCGCTGCAATGTGGGCATGGGAAAGATGACATATTTTCAATTACACCAATTACACGTTGATGAATTTGGTGAGCAATTCGACCAGCACGTTCTGCAACTTCAGCTGCGGCAACCTGAGGCGTTGTAACGACAACGATCTCGGAAGTTGGAATCAACTGCCCAAGCGAGATCGCAAGATCTCCCGTTCCGGGTGGAAGATCGATTAGTAGTAAATCAAGGTCGCCCCAATAAGCATCAGATAAAAGTTGCTCGAGCACGCGGTGTAGGAGTGGTCCGCGATAGGCAACTGCGTCAGCGCGTTCTGGCTTAAACATTTCCATCGAAACCACTTTTACACCGTATGCCTCAAGTGGAATAAACATTTGGTCGATTGCTGTTGGGCGTTGACCCATCAATCCCATCAATCGTGGAATCGAGTGACCGTAAACATCGGCATCGAGAATTCCGACGCGCAAACCTTTGCGGGCAGCCGCTACAGCTAAGTTGGTCGTGAGTGAGGATTTACCAACTCCACCCTTACCGGATGCAACTCCAACAACGCGAGTTAAAGACTCAGGTTGCGCGAATGGAATGAATTTCTCGCGACCTCCGCGTAATAACTTCTTGACATTATTGCGCTGCTCTTCGCTCATTACTCCAAAGGTGATTTCTACTTTGGCGATGCCGCCAACTTTTGTTACCGCCTCTGTAATGTCATTTCGTAGACGATCTTGCATTGGACAACCTGAGATGGTTAAAAGAATATTTAATTTAGCGGTATCGCTATCAATTTCAACGGAATTAACCATGCCGAGATCTGGAAGTGGACGATGTAGCTCTGGGTCTGAAACCGTAGCTAAAGCAGCGTTAACTTGATCTATGAGATCTGTTGAAGTCGTCATAGGAGATCTGGATCAATCTTCGCGGTGAATTTAGGGGTCTTTTCCGCCGCATCGACTTCATCTAAAGCATTGGCGATATGTTTTTTAATAAAAGTTTTGGGGCGTAGATCTGATGGAGAAAGATCTTCAAAGCCCGGTCCTAAGTTTTCGCGAAGTTCTGACGTTGCAGTATTGGCCATCGCGCGAATTTTCTTGATTAGCTTTGCTGCATCTACTGCTAAATGAGGTAAACGTTCAGGGCCGACCAAGATCACGGCAAGAATCGCAAGCCCAAATATCTCACCAGCGCCGAAGTCGAAGAACATAGTTGTTGATACTACTCGTTAATTAACTTCGGATATCTCGGTTACTTGCCTGCGGTCAAAGTTACGGAGGCAGTTGCACTCACGCCATTGCGCGTATAGGTAAGTTGCACGGTATCGCCAACGCTCTTGGATCTAATTGCGACAATTAGCTCTTCAGCGGTTGCGATTGCGCGTCCATCAAATTTAGTGATTAGATCGCCAGCCTTTAACCCAGCTTTCGCTGCGGGTCCACCGGGAAGTATCGCCTTATCGTTCTTGGCGATGAGCGCTCCATCTCCGTCAAATTTCATATCAATCGATACGCCAAGTACGGGATAAGTCGCCTTACCGTTCTTAATTAACTGATCTGCTGTCTTGCGTGCTTGATTAATTGGAATGGCGAAACCTAAGCCGATTGAGCCCGATTGCGATCCGAATGATGCACCCAAGGTTGCAATTGCTGAGTTAACGCCGATGACTGCACCTGTGGAATCCACAAGTGGCCCACCTGAGTTACCTGGATTAATTGCCGCATCTGTTTGTAGTGCATTAATAAACGAGTTATCACTTCCGGTTTCGCCTGCAGTAACCGCTCGGTTCTTTGCGCTAATAATTCCAAGCGTTACGGTTCCGGAGAGTCCAAGTGGTGAGCCAATAGCGATGACTGAATCTCCAACTGCAACTTTGTCGCTATCTCCTAATTGAAGTGCAGTAAGACCGGTAGTGGCGATCTTTAAAACCGCTAAATCATAAGATGAATCGCGGCCAACGACCTTGGCTGTGTATTTCTGTCCGTTGTTTAAAGTGACATCAATTGATCCGTTTGAAGAAACCGCTTCTGCAATTACGTGATTATTGGTAAGAATGTAGCCGTTGCTCTCAATCACAAAACCAGTTCCGGTAGATCCGCCATCCTTAGATGTCGCTTCGATGGAAACCACAGATGGGATTACGCGCTGTGCGATATCGGCGACCGAACCAGGTGCACGTTCTACTGAATTTGTAACACGGGAAAGATTTATCGAGTGACCGAAGAGTGAGCCCGAAGATGATGCCCCGAAGATTGCTCCGACAAGTCCAGCTACAAAGGCGAGAAGAATCGCATTTGAGCGAGTGATGAAATTTGCTTTACCGTTACGTGATGCTGGAACCCACCATGGTCCGGGGTTTTGTCCGCCGCTAACAGGAGAAGTCATAACTTAATCTTCCTATAACTTTGTGGCGAGTAACAAACCATCGCCGGTAGGAATAAGTGAAACCACCCAATTCTCTGACTCATTTTTCAATGATTTCCCAGATTCACGAAGGGCTACCGTCTTTGGATCTCTTTGAGCGGGATCGGAAACCTTTGAACCTCCGAAGAAGTTATCAATTACGAATACGCCACCGCTGCGCAAAATGCGATGGGCTTCTGTAATTGCAAATGGTAAATCTTCTGGATTGTGGCGGAAGATAACTAGATCGTAAGCGCGATCTGCAAGTTTGGTCATTACATCCATAACCGGATTTGTAATCAAACGAAATCGAGCCGGGGCAATATCTGCTTCGTTGAAAGCAGTTTTTGCAATATTGCTATGTTCCATCTCATCATCAATAGAAGTAAGAGTTCCGCTAGCGAGCATTCCTTCTAAAACCCAGAGTGCACCGACGCCCGAGCCTGTTCCGATTTCAACAACTGATTG
>WLLM01000098.1 GCA_009700715.1 Actinomycetota bacterium | reverse complement strand
GCAGCAATTATTTCTACATTCCCATCTCTTGGTTCGTGGAAAATTCCAATGATTCTCTTGGTAATTGTTCTACTGACTTACGGAAATCTCCGTGGCGTTAAAGAAGCTGGTAAAGCATTTGCATTCCCAACTTATTTCTTCGTTGGTTGCATGATGATTGTATTCGGTATGGGCCTATGGCGTTTATCCCAAGGAACCCTTCCGGTTTTAGCAACCGATCTTCCAGGCGCGGTTGAAGTTGGACAAGAACAAGGGCTATTAACAGCAGCTGCGATTTTTATCTTGCTTCGCGCTTTCGCAAATGGTGGTTCATCGCTAACTGGATTAGAAGCGATTTCCGATGGAGTTGCACTCTTTAAGACTCCAGAGCATGTAAACGCCAAGCGCACACTGGTAGTAATGAGTTGCATTCTCGGAACGCTGGTGCTTGGTGTTTCATATTTTGCTCATCACATCCATGCGATGCCTTACGAATCAGGTACGCCAACTGTTATCTCGCAGATTGCAAAGGCCGCTGTCGGCGAAGGCGCATTCGGCAGCATCATGTTTATCTTGGTACAGCTAGCCACAATGCTTATTCTCTTCGCTGGTGCTAACACCACGTATAGCGCTTTCCCATTGCTCTGTAACTTCGTCGCATCCGATGGCTATCTCCCACGCCAATTAACCAAACGCGGCCACCGCTTGGCTTTCTCCAACGGTATTTTGCTTCTTGCCGGTGGTGGAATTGTTTTGGTTTTGATTACTGCAGGTTCGGTTGAGCATCTTGTGGCTTTCTACGCACTCGGAGTATTTACCGGGTTTACTCTCGCTGGTTTTGGAATGACTAAGCATTCACTTCGTGTAAAGCCTGACGGTTGGAAGGTTCGCGTAGTTGTAAATTCACTCGCTGGTTCGGTGTCACTTGTGATCGTAATTATTTTCTCAATTGTTAAATTCACTGAAGGTGCTTGGTTGGTATTGGTCACCGCGCCAATCATGGTTATTTCATTCTTGCGCTTGCGTCGCCAATACACTCGCGAACAAGAAGCTCTTTCAGTTCGTCAAGAACAAGAACGCGCAACCACAATTGTTCGACATAACGTCACTGTCCTTGTAGATAACGTTGACCTCGCAACCGTTGGCGCAATCCGTTACGCACGAAGCCTAAAGCCAAGAAATCTAAGCGCTGTTCACTTTGTTATTGATGATCGTCGCGCAGAGGAGATTAAAGAAGCGTGGGCAAAGTCAGATGCACTTGATGATGTCACTCTTGAATTTATTGATTGTCCAGATCGTCGACTAGCTAACGCTGCGCTGGATTATTCAATTCGTATGACTGAGAAACACGATGTTGAGTTAACACTCCTCCTACCTCGCCGCGCGTATTCAGGATTCTTGGGACGTTTACTTCACGATCAAACTGCTGAAGAAATTGCCGCACCGATTTCGCAGTTGCAACGAGTTGTTGCAACTATCGTGCCTTTCGACGTTGAACGTATTACCTCCGCTTCGCAAATAACTGTTGCACCGCAAACTGATGCAAAAGCTGCACCAGCGCCAGTTGCACAATTTAAGCCAGTGCAAGAAGTTATTAAGAATATTGAACCAATCAGCCACTACGCGGAAAATATGACACCAATCGGTGAGATCCAGTGGCGCAAGCGCGCTCATGTGCAGGGACAAGTAACTGCGATAAAGAACGCACCTCGTGGATCAGCACCTCTTCTACAGGTAGAAGTTTGGGATCAAACTGGAGGAGTGACACTTCAGTTCTTAGGTAGACGCGAGATCGCGGGCCTTGAAGTTGGTTCACAGATTCGCGCCGAAGGTATGGTCGGTGAAGAAGAAGGTGTACTTACGATTCTGAACCCTTCTTACGAACTCCTGGCTTAACGCTGTTCTTCGAAGAATTCACGCAATAAATCTGCGCACTCTGTTTCGCATACACCTGCCGTTACATCTAATTTATAAAGAGAACGCGGGTCGCGGATTACATCCCAAACTGAGCCGACAGCGCCACCTTTAGCATCCCAGGCACCGAAAATCAGGTGAGAGATTCGTGATTGTGCGATTGCACCGGCGCACATTGGACATGGCTCCAAAGTAACAATCAGTGTGCAACCGTCGAGGCGAGAGTTTTGAAGTCGTGCTGCGGCATTTCGTATCGCGACAATTTCTGCGTGTGCAGTTGGATCGTTATTGGCTTCACGTTCATTTGATCCAGTTCCAATAACAACGCCATCTTTATTGATTACTAATGCACCTACTGGAACATCACCAGTAACTTTGGCTTTGCGTGCAATAGCAATCGCTTCTTGCATTAGCGATTCAGGTGATTGAGTTGAAATTCTTATAGCTCCAATAGTTCTGCGAATTGATCGGCGAATCCTAATCGACTCGCAATCGCTTCAAGTTGTTCATCAGGAAATAGCTCTGCATCATCGCAAAGAGCTGATAGCTCCATTGAGTTAACTCCGAGATCGGCCAAGATTTCTAAATGGCCAACCGGAAGTGGTTCTTCATCTTCTTCTGGCGAATCTAAATCGCAAAGTTCAAGAAATTCTGCAGCTACTTCGTAATCAAGCGCGCAAGTGACATCACTTAAGAACATGCTTATATGAGAACCAAGCACGCGAATTAACATAAAGAATTCTTCATCAATTGCTAATAGAGCGATCGCGCCACCATTAGTTTGTTGCGATTTCAGGCGATCAATAATGTGCGGTAGATCATGTGCGTCAGGTAACAGCGCCAGATTCCAGCGGCCGTCCTCGTGCCACGCGGCAACGGCGATATCAACCTCATTGGTGTTGGAAATTGCATCGCTCACATCCGACATATTGGCACTCATTGGGCGAGAAGAAAACCCCTGTAAGGTAGGCGCTATGAAAGTTCACGTCGCCAACCACCCGCTAATCACTCACAAATTGACCGTTCTACGCGATGAAAGAACGGATTCTCCGACCTTCCGTCGATTGGTTGAAGAGCTGGTGACCTTGCTTGCTTATGAGGCAACTCGCGAAGTGCGAACAGAGAAAGTTTCAATTAAAACTCCGGTTACACAAACCACTGGAGCAAAGCTCTCTGATCCTCGTCCAGTTGTTGTCCCTATCTTGCGCGCTGGTCTCGGAATGCTCGAAGGAATGACTCGCTTAATTCCAACGGCTGAAGTTGGCTTCCTCGGCATGGTTCGTGATGAAAAGACTTTGCAGGCAAGTACATACGCAAACCGACTTCCCGAAAATCTTGCCGGACGTCAATGCTTTGTTCTTGATCCTATGTTGGCTACAGGTGGAACGCTAGTTGCCGCAATAAACTTTTTGATTGAACGCGGTGCTGACGACATAACAGCAATCTGTATTTTATCTGCGCCTGAAGGAATCAAAGTTTTGGAAGATGCCTTCGCAAATTCTGGTGTTCCGATCACTTTGGTCACTGGCGCACTTGATGAAAAACTCAATGAGCACGGATACATAGTTCCAGGACTCGGCGATGCCGGCGATCGCCTTTACGGTGTTGTGTAAATGGCATCAACTTCGCCTGGATACGGAATCACAATCCGTGTTGAAGGTGCGCCTGAGTTACAACCTGTTGCGCTAATTACCGCAACTATTACTGGCGCTGGCGCAACGATCACCGCACTTGACGTTGTTGAATCACTATTAGAAAAAGTGGTAATTGACGTTACTTGCGACACGATCGATGCCGATCATGCACAAGAAATTAATGAAGCACTTACGGCTCACAAGGGTTTAACTGTCCGTAAAGTTAGCGACCGTACATTCTTGCTTCACTTGGGCGGCAAACTAGAAGTTCAATCTAAAGTTCCGCTCAAAACGCGTGATGATCTATCTCGCGCATATACCCCTGGTGTAGCGCGTATATGCCAAGCAATTGTTGATGATCCAGCGGACGTGCGTCGCTTAACAATGAAGCGAAATACAGTTGCTGTTGTTACCGATGGATCTGCGGTTTTGGGCCTTGGAAATATTGGTCCTGCTGCCGCGCTTCCGGTTATGGAAGGAAAAGCTGCGCTCTTTAAGCGCTTTGCAGATGTCGATGCTTGGCCAGTCTGTCTAGATACTCAGGATGTAGATGAG
>WLLM01000097.1 GCA_009700715.1 Actinomycetota bacterium | reverse complement strand
GAAGTATGACGGCGAGATTGTGAATCAAATGGAGAGATTCGCACTAAGCGGTGAGTGCCTTGCTCAACAGATAAAGTGCCGTAAGCATAAGGAGCCCCAACGCGGAATGTGGTTGATTTTATTCCCGCTTCTTCCGCGTATGAAGTTTCAAGCACATCAACTTTAAATTCATGGCGTTCGCAGTAACGCAGATACATGCGCATCAGCATTTCCGCCCAGTCGGCAGCTTCAACGCCGCCGGCTTCAGATCGAATAGTTATCAGCGCATCACGGTCGTCATATTCACCATTAAGTAGTGTTGTAACTTCTAACTCGCTAATTGCTTTAACAGTTGAATCCAATTCCAATTCAGCATCGGCAAGCGCTGATCCATCTGGTTCCGATCCAGCCAATTCAAAGAGAATTGGTAGATCTTCCACGCGACGACGAAGAGATTTAAGTCGAGCAATGGTGCTCTGCACGCGAGATAACTTGCTCGTAATCTTCTGTGCCGCTTCTGGGTCATCCCAAAGATTTGGAACGCCGGCCGCAGCTTCTAATTCAACTGCTTCAGCTTCAAGCTTGGGAAGATCCAAGACCTTTTCAATAGATACAAGAGTTGCGCTGATCGCAGCAATCTCTAGATCGTATTCGCGGGCCATGGGGTAAGGATAGCGATTGTTAGAAAATCCTTATACCGAAGGGAGAAAAGCCCTTTGCTCGCTGATTTGTAGTTGAAACAGTTGAAGTTATTACAACGGAAGTTAAATTCGCGAATGGGAGTACCAATGGGAGTCGTGCGGTCGCACGTGTAACTAGCTGAATACCAAAGCCATCACATTCGATACTACTAATGCTGAGATTACTTATCTCAACTCTTCGCAATGATTTTGGGCCATAGGACCAATCTGACAGAGCACCCTGTGCATCGCCGATTGCTTTTGAGCAGTCAATTGGAACACCTGGATCACCAGGGCCCATACCTAGCAAATTTCGAACTTGCGTAGAAGCATCAAATTCACCTTTGTAATACGCGCTCTTATCTAGATTGCGAACACCTCTCTGCGCAGCGGCTTCTGTTGCTTGAGTCAGCGAACGCTTGGCAATTCCAATCGCTGCAATATCAGTGATCACCAGTAGAGAGGAGATAGTCACCAAAAATAGGGAGAAAACTACAAGCGAAATAGATCCCTGTTGATTCCTTTTAAATTCTTGAACTGAACGAATTATGACCACGGAGAGATGTACTCCTGCGCAGATGCTGTAACAGCTCGAAATTCTTTCGTTGCACCAAAATGAATAGTTACGATTATCTTGGCATTTGGTGTGTAACAAGGTGAAGCGCTGCACTCCAATCCAACGGCCATTCTCGAAAATTCATCGTGCGTGAGCCCAAGTTCCATACCAGCAGTGGCAATAACGGCATTCATAGCCATTTCAGCACTATCTCCACGTGAACTTGTCACGAACGCGCGCGCACCTTCACGCGCTAATGTACGAGCGATCTCTTCAGTGCCACTTACAGTTGCGAATTGATGAAGAAAGAAAATAACTGGAATAAAGAGTGGCAAGGCAAGAGAGACAAATTCGATGCTTGCGCTGCCTCTATTACTTACCCAAAAGTGTTTTAATCTCCCAATTCTCAAGGACTTGATTCCATAACTGCGACTCCCGTCACTGAACTAAGTAACCTGCCTCCTAAAATTCTTGATAGCCCCGGAACCATTATTGGAATTTCTCGATCCTTTCTAACGACAACTAACTTCGGGCTATCAAATCTATTTTGCGTTTCTACGGCAACCACCGAATCTTGAGATCGTAGGTCATGTGAAATTGCCCGAGTTGAAGCTTCGTTCTGCACTTTTGCCAATTCAAAATTTCTGATGAACACCGCCGAAGTAAGTTGTGCGCCACAAAGAAAGAGAAAGAGCAGCGGAATTAAAACCATTGCGCTCTCTACATTCCCTCTTTCGCACCTTAAAAACTTACCCACTTCGGATTTCATCGAATTCCATTCATTGCATCAAGTGAGTTCTTTAAGATGGAAGTTAACCGAGGTGCCGCAATTGTCCAGATTGCAGTTACTAGTCCAGTTGTCATTAGTACGACAAGAACCCAGCCTGGAACGTCTCCCCTCTCCGAAGAGGCTGGAATAAGAAACTTGTCATTAAATCTAAGGAATCCTTGGCTATTCGATATTCGATCACGCGCCGATAGGAGCCGCTTCAGAATTCTGCTGGTAGTTACTTCACCAATAGATTTGGCGCCTTTGCTTAGCATCTGAATTCGATGGATCTTCTGCATTGTTCTACTTTCAGTACGTTTCATTCCATTTTCCTCATTTCTATCCGCTATCCATGATTTATGAATAGGTCGCCAATATTTTGCAATTTTTCACATGGCTTAAGTGCTACTAAATAGATTCAAATTCGCTAAGGATGGCCAGAGTGCAAACATGATTGAGATGGGCAAAATTAGAAATACAACTGGAATCATCATCGAAATCTCAGCCTTTGCAGCCGCCCCTAAAACCCGATTGCGTTGGAGTTCGCGCGCTTCGAGAGCGTGCCTCTGTAAAACTTCAATGATTGGAGCACCTCTCAAGGTTGCAATGATTAAAGAGTCGACGAATCGACGGATAGCAATTGAGTTGATTTCCCTCCCCATCGCATCAAGAGCTACATGAAATGGTTCGCCCGCTCTAACCAGCGCAACTACCTTTTTAAATTCGATAGCCATAGAACCCGTGGCAGTGGCTCCAATCCGCTCCATTGCGGTAAGCGGTGTTTCTCCCGCCGATAACGCAAGTGAGTACATTTCAATAATTGCGGGAAATTCGGACTCTACGGCTAATTGATGCTTCTTAACTTTCTTTGATAAATCTTTATCAATTAAAAGGTAAGTTACCGCTGAAATAAGAATCGTTACTAAGCAGGTTAGAAGAATTGGTTTCCCAATTACTAATAGTGTGAACGTTGGAAATAATCCGGCGAGCATTGATTTAAAGATTTGCTTACTTCGAAAATCCTCAAATTTTTCAGGCGATCCCTCTCCGATTTCGCGGAGACGATTCTGAACGCTCCCTCTATCTTTGGAGCGAGCCACTCGTTGGGTAAATTCAACTTTTGGACTCGCACTTAACGCCAAGGTGATTGATCCAAGGGATGCAAGAAATGTGGGGATTAGTACAGAATTTTTCATGCGCCACCGAAAACTCGAGGTAGTTCTGGAAGTCTTCCCAATCGATCCATCCATATATAAGCGATTGCAGTCATCGCCATTCCGGCCATCAAAATAAGAATTCCAGTTGGGGTCGAGAATGCATGTGCAGTCGATGGTTGGCTCGAGAGCAAAAGCAAGAGAAGCCAAGGGGCAGCAGCAGATAAATGTGCTGAGTTCTTAATCCATCCGTGCTTAACTTCAATTTCGCGACGAAGTGCAAGGTCCTGACGAAGAAAAGTTCCAACGGTGCGCAGAATGTTAAGCAGCTCGTTGCCTCCAAGTGACTTAGAAATGGCTACAGCTTCAAAGATTTGATCGCTACCGTGTTGACCGCATCTATCTTTTAGATGTCGCAAAGCCGTATTGAAGTCACCATCAATTTTCAGACTTTCGCCAAATTCTGTGAAGTACTCACGTAAAACCGTTGGGCCTCTCCATGAGAGTGCAATGAGCGTTTCAGATATAGAAAGTCCAGATTGAATTCCGCTTATTAAATGATCGATCACTTCCGGCCAAGCAGAAGTGATGGCTACCGTTCTTTTATTTCGGTTCTTTCTAAAATGTAAAAATGCTGCTGTTGAGGCGAGAGATGCAAAGATGCTTGCGATAATTAGTGATCTACAGACGAGAAATACTGCGAAGAGAGTTGAACTAAATACGGCTATCGTTTTGAAAAGTTCATTTTTGAAGGATTTATTCCTCTTCATTTTGTAACCACCAGCCACTTAATGGGATCCCAGCTGCAGCAAACTTTTCATCGTTACCAATTGATCCAATACCGCGAATAAATTGGTCGCCGTCCCATCGCCAAAGGGTTTCAATCTCGGCACGATCATTTTCGTAGCGGCCAGTTACGGCTGCAATTTCTTGAACGCGACGAGTGCCG
>WLLM01000096.1 GCA_009700715.1 Actinomycetota bacterium | reverse complement strand
CCTGTAATCGATGGTTTAACGGGAGAACAACGTTTCTTCTTATCGTGGGCGCAAGCATGGCGTGGCAAGGTTCGTGCCGAAGAACTGCGTCGTCGCATCGCAACTGATCCGCATTCTCCATATGAGTTCCGTTGCAACGCGATCGTTGCCAATCTCAGCGATTTCTATGAGGCCTTTGAAGTAACCGAAGGCGACAAGTTGTGGCTGGCTGAGAAAGACAGAGTTGAGATCTGGTAGCTAGATTTAAGAACTAGATAAAACTAGTTTTCGGGGAAGTGGCAGGCCACTTGTGATGCGCCGAGCTGTACCAACTGAGGTACTTCAGTGCGGCACTTATCTTGCGCCTTCCAGCAGCGGGTATTAAAGACGCAACCTGATGGTGGATTAATTGGGCTAGGTAGATCTCCGGTCAAGATGATGCGTTCGCGGGTGCGTTCAGATCTTGGGTCTGGCAGAGGCACCGCAGATAAAAGCGCTGTTGTGTATGGATGGCGCGGCTTGGCATAGAGATCAGCTGTTGCTGCAACTTCCATCATCTTGCCAAGGTACATAACCGCGACGCGATCTGAAATATGTTGCACCACAGATAAATCGTGGGCGATAAAGACCATGCTGATTTTTTCTTCTTCTTGCAGATCTTCGAGCAAGTTAATTACCTGGGCTTGGATCGAAACATCGAGTGCGGAAACTGGTTCGTCGGCGACGATAAAACGTGGCTTTAGCGCGATTGCGCGCGCAATACCGATGCGCTGGCGCTGTCCACCCGAGAACTCGTGTGGGTAGCGGTTGTAGTGCTCAGGGTTTAGACCAACGCGCGCCATCAAGTTTTGCACTGCAGTCTTGGTTCCTTCAGGTGGGGTAATTCCCTGGATTTCAAAGGGCGCAGAAATAATCTTGCCGATTGTCTGACGCGGATTTAGCGCAGAGTATGGATCTTGGAAGATGATCTGCATCTGGGCGCGAATCTTGCGCATCTTGCTTGCGTTGAAATCGGTGATGTCTTGATCTTCGAAGATTAACTTGCCGGAAGTTGGCTCAGTTAACTTCAAGATGGTGCGGCCAGCTGTGGTCTTACCGCAACCAGATTCGCCGACTAGGCCAAGAGTTTCGCCGGCTTTAAGTTCAAATGAGATTCCATCGACAGCCTTTACGACTTCCTTTTCACCGCGCTTGCCCTTGCCGGTTGGGAAATGCTTGACGAGGTTTTCGACCTTAAGGATTACATCGCTCATGACTGTAGCTCCTTAACTTCCTTGGTGAATAAATCTTTACGTAGCGCTTCAGGGATATGGCAGCGAGAGCGATGGGTCTCGGAAGTTCCGATTAGCTCTGGCTTAGTTGAATTGCAACCAGATTCAGATGAGTGCTGCTTATATTCGCAACGAGGTGCGAACGGGCAACCAACTGGCAGGTTAATAAGTGAAGGAGGTTGTCCAGGAATCGCCTTAAGACGTTCGTTATTTGCAGTAACGCGTGGCACTGATTTAAGAAGTCCGAGTGTGTAAGGCGCAAGTGGTGAGTAGAAGATGTCATCGACGGCGCCTTCTTCAACGATACGACCGGCGTACATAACATTTACGCGATCGGCGACCTGGGCAACAACGCCAAGGTCGTGGGTAATCAACAAGATACCCATATTGAATTCTTTCTTAAGCTTGGAAAGCAGCGCCAGGATTTGGGCTTGAACTGTTACATCCAGTGCCGTGGTTGGTTCGTCAGCGATCAAAATCTGTGGTGAGTTCATCAGAGCCATCGCGATCATTACGCGCTGGCGCATACCGCCCGAAAATTGGTGAGGGAATTCAACGGCGCGCTTGGCTGGCTCTGGAATTCCGACGAGATCAAGCATCTCAATAGCGCGCGCCATCGCCTCTTTCTTCTTACCTGGATTGTGAACCAGGTAAGCCTCAGCGAGCTGATTGCCGATCTTGTAATAAGGGTGAAGTGAAGACATTGGATCTTGGAAGATCATCGAAACAGCGCGACCACGGATATCACGGATCTGATCATCGTTTAGCGAAACAACATCTTTAAAGGTGCCGTGATCATTAAGCGAGATTGCGCCCGAGATTTCTGCTGAACCCTTTTTATGTAGTCCCATTACAGAAAGGCTCGTAACAGTTTTTCCTGAACCAGATTCACCAACGATGGCAACAGTTTCGCCGGCGTTAAGAGTTAGCGATACGCCATCAACGGCGCGGACCATTCCGTCATCAGTTTTAAATGCGACGTGTAGATCTTGAATGCGAAGTAGTTCGGTCATGCGATGCGCACCCGTGGATCAAGTACTGCATACAACATATCGACGATGAGGTTCATGACAATGACCACGACCGCCGCCAAGATTGTTGTTGCAAGAACTACCGATAAATCGAATTCATAAACCGAGCGAAGCGTTAGGCGACCAAGTCCGGGCAAGTTGAAGATAGTTTCGGTAATGATTGCGCCGCCGATAAGACCGGCAAAGTCCAAGCCCGCCATGGTGATAAGTGGTGCAAGCACTGCGCGAAGAGTGTGCTTAAAGAAGACAACGCGTTCGCCAACACCCTTAGCTCGAGCGGTGCGGATGTAATCTTCGCCCAAAGTTTCAAGCAGGGCGGCGCGAGTAAATCGGGTATAGATCGCGGCGTATGCGATAGCCAAGGTAATCCAAGGCAAGATGAAGTATTGGAAGAATTTGAATGGGTTATCAATTAGAGATGTATATCCCGAAAGCGAGAGTGGAACTAACTTCCATTTGATAGTTACCCAGATCAGCAGCGCTAGACCGGTTACGAATGTTGGAAGCGAAGTTGCAAGAAGTACGAATACGGAAGAGCTGGTATCTGGCCAGCGATTCTTGAATTTTGCGGCGACAATGCCGAGGCCAATTCCGACGATTAGCCAAAGGATCAGCGCACCAACAGCAAGGCTGATGGTGATTGGAAGCGCTTCGCGGATCATGTCGGTAACGCAAGCATTTTCGTTAAATGAATATCCAAATGATGGTGCTGGGCAGGTAAAGGCTGCGCTGCCGGCGCCGTAGGTGCGTCCAGCAAATATTCCAGAAAGGAAGAGCCAGTACTGCTCGTAAATTGGTTTATCAAAACCAAGGCGAACGCGGTTTGCCTCAACGATCTGATCGGTACAGCGTTGGCCACATGTAAGGGCTGCTGGATCAAATGGGAGGAAAGAGAAGATTGCAAAGACGACTGCAGAGACGATCAGGATTGTAAATGCCGCAAATAACGCACGACGTCCGATGAACTTCAACATCTATTAATCCCTTCTCGCTTAACTCTCTGAAATTTAAATTGAACCTACCAGTAAGAAGGTACTTCCGACGCCGTTTTGGTTGGCGCCGGAAGTACCTGTCTTAACTGCTTTTTGCGCTACTTAAAGCGCTTGCAGGTAAAGATTTGGATTAGTTGTTAATCCAGATCTTTCCGTATGCAGGGTTACCTTGAGGTACCCAGAAGAAGACGTTTGCAAGCTGGGAGCCCCAAACTTCCTGAGCCTTACCAAATGTTGTTGGCAATACCCACATCTGCTTCATTGCATATGCATCGAGTTCTTTCCACATCGCTGCTTGCTTCTTACGATCTGTGGTCTTCATTGCAAGGTTTACCTTGTCTTCGAAGGCCTTGTAAGCAGGATCCGCTGTGTTCTGTGAAAGGTTAAATCCACCGAATGAAGCGAAGAGTTCTGGAATAACTGTTGAAGCATTTGCCCAGTCAGCTCCCCAACCTGAACCTGACATGTCCTTCTGCTTTGCAGGGTTCATGACTGTTGAGTAGTAGCCAGAGCTGATGATGTTCCACTTAACCTTGATTCCGGCGCGAGCATATGCAGCCTCGTTGATTGGAATAGTGTCGTTAAGAGTTACAGATTGACGTGCGTCAATTGTGATTCCATCTTCAGTTGCCTTCTTGTAATCAGCAGGACACTTGGTCTTTGCGATATCCATGAGGGCCTTTGCCTTAGTGATATTTCCTTCAGGCTTGAAGTCTGGGCTTCCTGGACCAACGACCTTTGTAGGTGCGTAGTCAGTTGCTACGAGTGGGCTGATTACGCCAGTTGCATATGAACCTGCGTAAGTTGGGCCGCCTGCGTAGTCAAGAAGAGCCTT
>WLLM01000095.1 GCA_009700715.1 Actinomycetota bacterium | reverse complement strand
TTTATCTTGGCTGGCTTTCTTTGGGGTATTCCGTACCTCTTTATTCGCGTCGCTGTAGATTCAGATAACGGCTTCTCCCCCGCAATTGTGGTCTTCGGACGTGTGTTTATCGGTGCTCTCATTCTTATTCCAATTGCGATTTACGATAAATCTTTCTTCACTGCGATTAAAGGATGGAAATACATCGCGGTCTACGCCTTGTTCGAAATGGTTGGACCATGGATCTTGATCGGTACTGCCGAACAGAAAATCTCATCTGGCCTTGCCGGCTTACTTGTCTCTTCTGTCCCTATCTTTTCAACGTTAATTGCTTCATGGCATGGCGATAAATCAGTTTGGCAAACACGGCGAATTGTTGGAATTGTGATTGGCTTTCTCGGAGTTTTCTTGCTCGTTGGCATCGAAAGTTTTACTGGCTCATCTGATCCATTATCTATTTTGATGATCCTTGCGGCATCACTTGGATACGCCTTCGCCGTTATCTATATAACTCGCAAAATGCCTGGCGTTTCAGGAGTTGCCATCAATGGAATCGCAATGGCGATGACTGCCGTCTTTTACTCGCCAGCTCTCTTCTTCCTCTGGCCAGATCGCGCGGTAAGCCACAACGCGATTTATTCGTTGATCGCGCTGGGTGTCTTCTCAACCGGTATCGCCTTTGCAATCTTCTTTACCGTGATGGCTGAGATCGGGCCTACTCGCGCATCACTAGTTACCTATATGAACACGGCATTTGCTGTTGTCTTAGGCGTAATTGTTTTAAACGAGCCACTAACGGTTGGAATTCTGGTTGGTCTGCCGCTGGTATTGATCGGCTCATATTTGGCTAGCCGTAAATCAAACGCCTAATAAATCAATTAACCAGCTTTTAGTTTTCGCCAAAACCTAAACGCTGTAACAATTTAGGATCGCGCTGCCATTCTTTGGAAACTTTAACGTGTAGGCCAAGGAAAATGCGGGCGTTAAGTTCGCGTTCGATATCGGCGCGGGCACGCATTCCAATATCTTTCAACCTTTCGCCTTTATGCCCCAAGATAATGCCGGTCTGAGAATCGCGCTCCACGTGAATGGTGGCGTGGATATCAAAGAATGGGCGTGAACCTTTTTCATCGCGCTCTGACATCTCATCGATAGTGACCATGATGGAATGCGGAAGTTCTTCACGGGCATCGCGCATCGCTGCTTCGCGAATTAGCTCGCAGATAAGTTGTTGTTGATCTTGATCGCTCTTCATACCATCGGGATAGAAGGCCGGGCCAACCGGCAAGTTCTTGCCAATTAACTCGGCAAGCAAATCGATCTGCGAGTGAATTGCAGCTGATACTGGAATGATTTCATCCCAAGTAAATCCTTGAGCGAGCTCGTTTATACCTGCTAAGCGCAGCGCTAGCTTTTCCTTAGATATTAAATCTGTCTTAGTAACAAGAGCGAACTTCTTGGCGCGTGGATGCTTGGCGATTTCTTGGGCGAGAAATACATCGCCTCCCCCAGAAGTTTCATCTGCTGGCAAACACATCAGCACAATATCTACTGAATCAAGGCTCTCGCCAACAACGGCATTTAAGCGATGGCCGAGCAAAGTCTTTGGTTTATGGATACCGGGTGTATCAACGAGCACCGCTTGGAAAGTTGTTTGGTTTACGATGCCGCGAATCGCATGGCGCGTTGTGTTTGGGTGCGGTGAAGTTATTGCGATTTTGCTACCGACAAGTGCGTTGATGAGAGTTGATTTTCCAGTATTTGGGCGGCCAACAATGGCGACAAAGCCCGAACGGAAATCACTCATGCGCTTATTCTCTCATTAAGCGGCCGCAAAGCCTAAAGAGTCGAAATTAGCTCAATCGCATCTGCAACCGATGTAACTAATTCAGCCGATCGTTCTCCAATTAAACGATGGCAACCTTCAGATGTTGGTGCGCTGATTGGTCCAGGTATCGCCATTACTGGTCGCATTAACTCTGCCGCATCGCGCGCGGTTCGAAGGGATCCTGATCTAAAAGCTGCTTCCACGACCAAGGTGGCTTGAGAAAGCGCTGCAATTATTCGATTGCGCGTTAGAAAACGAGAAGGTATTGCGTGAGCACCCGGCAGTACTTCCGATACGAGTGCTCCGTTCTCGCAGATTTCGGCAAACAATCGTGAATTGCCCGCTGGGTATGCCACATCGATTCCGGCAGCAAGTACTGCAACTGTTGAACCTTCAGCGATCAGCGCACCTTTATGCGCCGCAGAATCAATTCCGTAAGCACCACCGCTAATGATCGTCCATTCGCGATCAACAAAGCCGGCAGCGAAATCTCCAGCGTTGCGCACTCCGTAAGGCGTTGGGTTACGAGTTCCGACTATCGCTAATCCTCGTTCTTTGAGAACTTCAATATTCCCTTTTACAACCAAGCCAATTGGAACAGCAACCAGCTCATTTAATTGCGATGGCCATTGCTCCATAGCGGGAGTAATAAATTGTGCGCCAGCGATTTCGATACTTTTTGCAATCGCGCTTGTATTTGTCGCGCGCAAGCAGTCGATTGTTTTTGCAAATTTAACTTGGTCATAGCCACCAGTACTTAACTTCTTATAAACATATTCAGCACCGCTACTTGAAATTTCCTGGCTCCAAAAAACATGTCCTCCTTCAATGGCAGAAAATAGAGCGAGCCTTGCCTGCAGTTCTTTCATAGTTCAGAGCCTTCGCGGAGTTGATGAGCGCGTTGCACATCTGCCAGATTTGGCACTGTATGACCTGCAAGATCAGCCAAAGTCCAGGAAAGCCGGATGATTTTATGGAGCCCGCGTGCCGTTAGTAGCTCTTTCTCTAATTGATCATGCAGGAAGTTCATGGCAGCGCGTTCAGGTTTATATGTTGTTCGCAAAGCACGCGATGGGATCTGTGAATTTAGCTTCCAAGTTTCATTAGCGAAACGCGCTTCTGCAGTAGCTCTGGCCGCGACTACCCTTGCGCGAATCACTGCACTGCTCTCGCCGAGTTCGGTCTGCGCCATTTCGGTGCGACTAACTGGCTCTACTTGCACTCGCATATCGATTCGATCCATGAGTGGCCCCGATAACTTTCCGAGATAGCGGCGCACTGCAATTGAAGAGCAGATACAAGCACGCCCTTTACCAGTGAACTTTCCGCAAGGACATGGATTCGCGGCCAGCACCAACAGAAATTGCGCAGGAAAGGTAAGGCTGCCAACGCTGCGCGCAATTGTGATCGTCCCGGATTCCAAGGGCTGACGAAGTGAATCAAGGACGCCAACTGCACATTCCGGTGCTTCGTCAATAAATAGAACTCCGTGATGTGCCAATGAACAAGCACCCGGTTTAATCGCATGCGATCCACCACCAACCATGGCAACGCGCGATGCGCTGTGATGCGGCGAAACTATTGGTGCAACTAGCGACATTGGCGAACGAGTACCGAGTGATCCGGCAATTGAATGCACCGCAGTAACTTCTAGCGCCTGATCAAGACCAAGTGCGGGCAAGATAGTTGGAAGCCGTGCGGCGATCATCGTCTTTCCCGCACCTGGTGGTCCGATCAAGAGCAAGTGGTGTCCCCCGCTTGCTGCTACCTCTGCTGCAAACCGGGCACGTGTTTGACCTGCAACATCGGAAAAATCAGGAAGGTCTTCATCGACTGAAATATCTAGATCAAGTTGAGGAGCGGAAGTTATTTCACCTGTGCGCAGAAAACGTAAAACTTGCGAGAGATTGGCAAAGGTAAAGATCTGCATCTGCGACATTAGCGATGCTTCAGCAAAGTTTTCCGGTGATACGAGTGCGCGTTTTATGCCGGATTTATATGCAGCGATTAACGCTGGTAAAACACCGCGCACCGAACGGATGCGACCATCAAGTGCTAGCTCGCCCATAATTACAACGCCTTCCAAAGGTTCTTGCGCCAGCGCACCATTTGCGATCAAAATCGCTAGCGCAATTGATAAATCAAAACCTGAACCGCTCTTTGGCAGCCATGCGGGCGAAAGTGAAACGGTAACTTTCTTATTTGGCCAGACTTCATTGGAATTAATTAGCGCTGCACGCACCCGATCGCGGGATTCGTTAAGTGCGGCATCGGGTAACCCAAGCAGCGCATACATAGGTAATCCATCTGCAATATCTACTTCAACCGATACAACGGC
>WLLM01000094.1 GCA_009700715.1 Actinomycetota bacterium | reverse complement strand
GCCGCTAATTCAGGTACCAGTGTTACATCACCACCAATTCGGATTTTATTGAAAGAGGAATCAATCGGCGTAACTGAAAAATCCGCGTTCTGCATACGACCAAATATCCAGCCGGTTAAGTTTTTGGCCATTCGTAAGGTGACTGCAATCTTTTCGCTTCCGTCAAAATTGGCGGAGTTAACGCATTGGCTTCCCAATGTAAATTGCAGACAGCCACTGCCATTGGCCAAAGTCACCGGATAGACCTGACCTTTAAAGTCGGATAAAACGATTGTGTTATCTGTTCCGGGCTTTCCCTTATTTGATGTTGCTATATAACGCAGAAGGATATGCGCCGCATAATACCTATCTGATCCATCAGAATTTTTAACAGAACTCTTCCAAACTGATAATCCGCCACCTGCAGGGATATCGGTAGAAGTTGTCCCGCTTTTAAATTGATAGCTTGCGATTCGCTGTGAAGTCGCTTCGCCATAAAAGGTCAGCGTCTCTAAATTTCCGCTGGCATTCTTGGCTTCTACGCTCTCTAAACACGCACGATCGGAATCGGTTAAGCATGGACTCAGGATTAGATCTGCAAAGAGGTTGTCGTAATTCTTGCAACTTGGATCATCCCAGCCTGAACACCAAAGCTGTTTCCAATCTTCTAGCTTCTCACTACCTTGGCGATCTTGACCGTAGATAGATGATTGGCTCCAAAGTCCAAAATCATTAGCTGCAAAATCTGTGTAAACAAAGGCATCCGCCGCGACGGCAGGTGTTGCCGAGTTCGGCGATGAGATGAGAAAGAGCGCAGCTACGATTTGAGTTAGAAAACTCCGCCGCCTCATTCTCATTTAATTACCTAAGACTCCGTTATTGCGCGTAAGCGCCGCATTGAGTAAATGTGTAATCACGTCTGTATATCCAACCCCAGTTGCTGCCCACATCTTTGGAAAGACTGATGTAGCAGTAAATCCAGGCATGGTGTTTAGCTCATTAATTATTACTTCGTTGTTATCGGTCAAGAAGAAATCGACGCGGGCTAAACCACTGCAACCCAGGGAGATAAAGGCTTCTACTGCTTTGGCGCGGATCTGATCGCTGATCTTTTGATCGATTGATGCCGGAAGTTCGATAGTTGTTGCTGAATCAAGATACTTGGCTTCAAAGTTATAGAAATCGTATTTTGGATCTATCTTGATCTGTCCGACTAGTGAAGCTTTAGCAACGCCATCGATTTCAAGAACAGCACATTCGATTTCTTTACCGCGAATCTCTTGTTCAACCATGGCTTTTGGATCAAAGCGGTGGGCCTCTTCTATTGCCGCTACAAATTCAGCCGCTGATTTAACTTTAGTTGTGCCGCGGCTTGAACCTCCACGAGCAGGTTTTACAAATACTGGATACCCAAGTAAATCTGCCTGCTTCTGAATGCTCGCCTTATCTTTAGCCCATTCAGATGCACGAACGACAAAACCAGCAGCAACTTTAATTCCGTGCGCCGCAAAGATCGGCTTTGCAAAAGATTTATCCATCGCAACCGCTGACGCAAGAACTCCTGAACCGACATAAGAAATATCCGCCATTTCAAGGAGTCCTTGGATGGTTCCATCTTCACCATATGGGCCGTGAAGTAAGGGAAAGACGATATCGATATTTAAATTTTTACCTTCGCTATGGAATCCAGCTGCATCTAAAGTTACAGATGTGCCTGTCTCGGCAATAGTTGGCAAAACGCCATCGTTAATTGAGAGTGGCGTTTTCTCATCGAGCAAGAACCATTTTCCACTCTTGCTGATGCCGATCAAAATCGGCTCGAATTTAGAGCGATCAATCGCCGCTAGTACTCCCCCAGCAGATATACATGAGATTTCGTGCTCGCTGGAGCGGCCGCCGCAGATTATTGCTACACGCTTAGTCATCGGATGAAGTTCTCCGCTTGGGTCGTAATCTCCATTAAACGCTGCAGCGCCTGCGCAGGTGTGAGTGATCCATTTACGATATCCGCAACTGACTCGATGACGGGAACTTCTACGCCAACCCGATGTGCAATTTCAACGATTGCGCCAGATGAAGCAACGCCTTCTACCGTCTTCGCCCCTTGCGCCACCGCTTGTTCCATTGAGCCAGTCTTTCCTAATAACTCACCGAATGTGCGATTTCGAGAAAGTGGAGATCCACATGTTGCAACAAGATCGCCCATACCAGCAAGACCAGCAGCACTTAGCGGATCTGCTCCGTGAGCTGCGCATAGGCGAGCGACTTCATTTAGACCGCGAGTGATTAGCATCGCCTGAGTATTCTCACCAAATCCCATACCGATTGATATACCAACTGCCAAAGCGATTACATTTTTGATCGCACCAGCTAATTCGCAACCAAGCAAGTCAACGGATGTGTAAACACGATAGTAAGGAGTGCGGAACAAACCGCGCACTTCTTCGGAGATCGCTTGGGTGGTAGCGGCGGCAACGGCGCCTGCCGGTTGGCGGAGCACAAGCTCATCTGCCAAATTTGGCCCAGTAATCATGGCGATTTTATGTGGTCCAAGAATTTCGACAATAACCTCAGTCATTCGAAGTTGAGTGCTGATTTCAATTCCCTTTAATGTACTAACGACGAGACAGCCTTCAGAAAAACGCGGCTTCCATTCCTTCAAGGTTTCGCGTAACTGCGAAGATGGAATTGCTAACACATAACTTTGGCTAAATGCGAATGCTTCATCTAAATCAGAGGTTGCCTTAAGTTCTTTCGGCAGCGTGTGGTGAGCGAGATATTTAGCATTTGTATGAGATGAATTAATCTCATCTACAACGCCTTGGTTACGGCCCCAGAGCAGAACTTCATTTCCGGCATCGCAAAGAACTTGGGCCATGGTTGAACCCCATGCGCCTGCACCGAATACCGTAACTTTGCTCATGGAATTGAATCCGCTCCTTAGCGCTTCTTCTTTTTGAAGTTACCGGTTCGCGGTAAATCAGAAGTGTGCGGATCAAAGATTACTTCAGGACGCTTCTCACCACGAATTTCCTCCAGCAAAGTTGTAATTTCCCGCATGACTTTCGCAGTTGCCTCGATTAGCGCCTGCTGATCATCTTCTTTTCCGTACCACTGTGAGAGATCGACAGGTTTGCCCGCCTTCAAAGTAATTTGAGTGCGCGGAAAGAGTTTTATCTTCTTGGAATATGTTGGCATTAAAACTTGCGCGCCCCACTGCGCAACCGGAATCACCGGAGTACGCGTACTAATCGCAAGTCGCGCTAAACCAGTTTTGGCGACCATCGGCCAATGGTTGGCATCACGTGACAAAGTTCCTTCGGGATAAACGCCGAGTAAGTGGCCCGCCTCTAGAAGTCGTTTAGCGTGATCGACTGCTTTCCCTGCATTGGGAGTTTCGCGCTCTACCGGAACCTGTCCAGCAGCTAACAAGATGCGCCCAATCACTGGAACTTTGAAGACACCTACTTTGCCCAAGAAACGTGGTGCGCGGCCATTCTTATATAGGAAATGCGCAAAATTTAAAACGTCAAAATATGAGAGGTGATTATTGGCAACGATAACTGCGCCAGTCTTAGGGATATTTTCTGCACCGATCCAGCTTCGCTTAGTTATCAATTTAATTATTGGAATCAGTAGCGTTGCACAGATTTTAAAAGTGGCATTTGTCCCGAGAGGCTTACCGGTCGGTGGCGCATAAGAAACACGCATTTGAGCCATACAGCAATATTAGTGGGCAAAGAAAAACTGGGGCCAGCAATCGCTGGCCCCAGTTTTATAAAGTTTTATAAAGATAGAAAGAATTACTTCTTCTTCTTCTTTACAACCTTCTTTGCAGCCTTCTTAGGAGCTGACTTCTTTACTGACTTCTTAGCGGCCTTCTTTGGAGCAGCCTTCTTGGCTGACTTCTTAGCGGCCTTCTTTGGAGCAGCCTTCTTAGCTGCTGGCTTTGCAACTGGCTTTGGTTCTGGCTTTGGAGCAGGACCTAGCTTGCGCTCACCTGAGATGACATCCTTCAAACCCTTTGCAGGCAGGAAGCGAGCCTTCTTTGAAGCTTTGATCTTGATGGTCTCGCCAGTGAATGGGTTGCGGCCCATACGTGCTTTGCGATCGACCTTCTTGAACTTACCGAAATCGTTGATCATTACATCTTCACCCTTTGACATGGTGCGTGTAATTGTGTCGAAAACGATTTCTACAGCGTGTGCTGCTTCTTTCTTGCTGTCGTTG
>WLLM01000093.1 GCA_009700715.1 Actinomycetota bacterium | reverse complement strand
TTCGGCCACTGCACTTCCGAGTCCACCGATTATTGAATGGTTCTCCATGGTAATCACACCAGACTTTGCGGTCTTTAACGCCGCAATAATACGCGGATCAGTAAATGGCTTCATCGTTGAAACGTGTAGATGCGAAATAGAAACGCCACGTTCTTGAAGAAGTGGGATCGCACGTAGTGCTTCTTCAGTCATGATTCCAGAGGTAATCAGCGTTAGATCTGTACCGGTGGAAAGGATGCGTGCGGTGTTGAATTCAAATGGCTCAGATGTAGGGAAAATTCGGCTAACTTCACCGCGTAACATGCGGATATAAACCGGACCATCAACTTTATGAGCCACATCGAGTACAGATTCGGCTTCAGTTGCGTCGCCCACTTCAAGAATCGTCATATTTGGAATCGCGCGAACAATCGCAATATCTTCGATCGCCTGGTGTGTGACTCCACCTGGTGTCATGATTCCGGGAAGGAATCCAACTAGGCGAACTTTTAACGATGGATATGCAACAGACATCTGTAGCTGATCCAACGGGCGGCGATAGAGAAATACCGAGAACGTATGCAGCCATGGCTCAAAACCCTCACGGGCTAGGCCTGCGGCGAACCCAAGCATGTTCTGTTCTGCCATACCCATAGAAAAGAAGCGGTCTGGATAGGTATCGCGCCATTTACCGACTTCGCAAGAGTTTGTTAGATCAGCAGAAAGTACAAGAACTTCAGGCTTATCTTTTGCCCAATCAATAAAGTTTTGTTGATGCGGGCGTGCAACTATTTCGTAACTCATTTCACCATCTCCTGGTAAGCCTTCTCGTATTTTGCTCGTTCGTCGGCGCCGGTAAATCGCAAGTAATGCAAAGTCGGTTTGCGCTCTTCCAAAATTGGCAAGCCGCGAACTGGGTCGGTGTAGCAAAGCA
Source organism: Actinomycetota bacterium (assembly GCA_009700715.1). Lineage (GTDB taxonomy): Bacteria > Actinomycetota > Actinomycetes > Nanopelagicales > Nanopelagicaceae > Planktophila. The sequence goes on along the minus strand of WLLM01000093.1, from coordinate 3,316 downwards.
ACATATGCGGATTCTTGGATTCAACTTTGGAAGCTGCAAGAATCGCCGGAATATCGTGGCCGTCTAGAACCGTGACATCCCACCCAAAAGCGCGAATGCGATCAGCAAGTGGCTCGATTTTCATAACTGTATCCATTGGGCCATCACATTGATTTAGATTTACATCGACGATTACTCGCAACTTATCTAAGCCGTGGAACTTTGCGGCTTGTAACGCTTCATAAGTTTGGCCTTCTTGGAATTCACCGTCGCTCATAAAGACCCAGGTATTTCCTTTTTCCTTCTTAAGCTTTCGGGCTAAAGCAATACCGCCAGCCTGTGAGAGCGCTTGCGCTAATGAACCAGTGGTAGTTTCAAATCCAGGCGAGTGTTCTGCACCGATCATTTCAACAGTTGAGCCATCGCGATTGAAGTGATCAAGTCCGTCTTCGCGCAAGCGGCCGGTTTCAATTAGCGCTGCATAGATAACCAGTGCGTAATGTGCTGGGCTAGAAATCAAGCGATCGTATTGATCGCCAGAAGCACCGTGAAACTGTTGGCCAGTCTTATATGTGTGAACTCCAACTGCTGGAACGCCAATGAAGCTCGGAGGATCAATTGGTTCGCCAATTGGAGCAAAGTTTAGAACGCCGCCATAGAGGCAGGATAAGAGTTCAGCTGAAGAGCATGCCTGGCTCATGTATCCACCGTTATTGGCAATGGAATGCTGTAAAACGCGACGTCTAATTCCGTGCGCAATCGCTTCGATACGTTTTACATCTTCGGTCATGGCCATCTCTTTATCGTGGGAAAGCGGCTGAAACGCCGCCATCTACTGCAATTACCGCGCCTGTGGTTCGTGATGATTCATCACTCAATAGATAGGCAACGCTGTGCGCAACATCTTCGCTTCGAACTCGAGCTTTCAAAATATTTCGAGAGGCATAGAAATCTTCAAGCTCTTCTGGCTTTACACCATGCGCTGCGGCACGTTGTTCACGAACACCACCAGCCCAAAGTTTGCTGTTATCGAAGACAGCATCTGGATTAACCGCATTACAACGAATGCCAACACTTCCACCTTCGAGCGCAGCAATTCGCATTAGCTGCAACATTCCCGCCTTGGTCACTGAGTAACCACCGAAACCGGCGCCAGGTGCAAAGGCATTCTTACTTGCAACGTAGACGAGTGATCCACCCATATTCTGCTTTCGCAGAACCTTCATAGCTTCTTTGGTCATTAAGAAAGCGCTAGTTAGATTTATATCAAGTCCGCGTTTCCATTTATCTACTTCTAGATCTTCAAGTAGATCAGATACACCAATTCCAGCATTGATAACCACGCCATCTAATCCACCAAAATGGCGAATAGTTTTCGAAAGAGTTGCCTTTACATCTTCCTCTTTCGATTGGTCACCAAGAATTAACAAAGGTGGATTGCTCTTATTTGCCGCAAACTCCGCTTCGACTTGGTTTAGTCCCTCGGCTTCGATATCAGCTAGTGCAACGTGAGCACCTAATTTTCCGAGCTCAATTGCAATACCGCGACCGATTCCTGACCCTGCACCTGTAACAATAAAAATATTTCCATCGAACTTTGCAGGAGCTGGTCTTGATTTCAATTTGAAGAGTTCCAGCGGCCAGTAATCAAAACCAAAAATTTCTGAGGATGGAAGCGCTCGGCCTTGACCGAAAACATCGCGAACTCTGGCTGCAACACCATGAGTGTGGGTAGCGATATCAGCAAGCATTGCTGCCTCTTTTAGAGTGCTTCCGCCAGTTATTGCCCCGACGCCAGGAATTAGAACAACTTTTGGATCATCTCCATGGCTGCTATACCCCGCAGGAAGAAGTGACTTATTTTCTTCAAAATAAGCTTGGTGATCTGCGCGGTACTTATCGATGCCAGTATCAACATCGCTAACTGAAACCGCCGCAGATTTAGGGCGAATGCGCATCATGTGATCTGCACTTGCAACTCCAGCATCAAGAACTTCCTGCAAATCATCGCGTGAGGCAATTGGTGCTAATCGAGTATCAACGCGTAAGACCTGCTTTTTCCCGATCTTTCCGCGAAGTGCCAATAGCAGTTCCTTTAGTTCTTCATCAGGAAGATCGTTATGTTGGAAGTTTGCCGCCGGACGCTTGTTGAGTGAATCCAGATAGTCATTCGCTTTCTTAACTGCGACTTGAGTCTTGTCATAGCACCTATTTGTATCTTCATCCCATACAACTAATCCGTGATGCGCAAGTACGACGCCTTCATAGTCGGCAAGCGCTCCAACAGATTTAGAAAGTTGGAAACCAGGTCGAATCCAATCGACATAAGCGAAGCGATCGCCAAGTGCTTCCTTAACCGCTTCTTCACCTTTGGGATGGTTAGTTAGTGCGCAGATCGCATCAGAGTGAACATGGTCAATATGTTTAGCAGGAAGAAAAGCGTGAAGTAGAGTTTCAATAGACGGACGACGTGAAGTCGGATCAACAAGGGCGCGCGTTACATAATCAACCATTAAGTCATCGCTCATCTCAGAGAAATCTTGCAAAGCAAGAAGTTCGTCGAGATATAAGCCGGGATAATCGCGATCAATCGCATATTGCATATCTGCGCCAGAACCTTTTACCCATAAAACTTTCTTTAACCGACCTAAGTGATCTTTGATCTCACCTTTAGATGACGTATTCCCGCCTCCAAAGACAACTAAAGATTGGTCTGCGCCCAACTTCTGAGAACGGACAACTAACTCTTCGAGCGGCTTGTACTCGTTCATAGGGTCTGACCTTTCGCGATCTCGTATGCCTTTAATTCAGTGATCACTGCACTTATATATTGAGCTGGAGTCACATCAAATGCTGGGTTGAAAGTCTTGGCACCAAGCGGTGCAACCTGCGCGCCTTTGAAGTGCGTTAACTCTTCATCACCACGGATTTCGATGTGAATCTCGTTACCAGTTGAAATACTGCGATCGACAGTTGATTCAGGTGCGACAACAAGAAAAGGAATTCCGGCTGCATGGCAGGCAAGCGCGACGCTGAGCGAACCAATCTTGTTTGCTGAATCACCGTTCTTGGCGATGCGATCTGCACCAATCAAGGCGGCATCTATACGACCACTAAGGATCGCCATCGCCGCAGCTCCATCTGGTTCGATGCGATACGGAATCTCAGATTTCATTAACTCCCAAGCGGTGAGTCTTGATCCTTGTAGAAGCGGACGGGTTTCATCCGCGAAAACCTCTTTAACATATCCACGTTTATGCATTTCTTTTATAACGCCTAAGGCGGTTCCGGTTCCTGTAGTTGCCAATGAACCAGTGTTGCAATGTGTAAGAAGAGT
>WLLM01000092.1 GCA_009700715.1 Actinomycetota bacterium | reverse complement strand
TGCTGGTAAGAAAGAACCGGCGCTGGTGATTGCGGTGTTATTGCTTCCTGCAAGATCTGCAGAGCCGCCCCAGAATTCAGGAAGAGCCTTGGCAATCGCGGCGATGACATCGCCGGAAGCCTTACGTGTTGCAACATCTTTTCCTGCTGTAAATACTGGTAAATCTTTATCCCAATCTGCAGGAAGCTCCTTTGTCACCAGACGCTCTAGCAGCGCTGCACCTGCAGAGTTTGAAGATTTCCATGAAGCAAAATTCCCATCCCATGACTTGCGAAGTTCAGCACCGCGCACCTTAACCTTGCGAACGTGTGCAAAGACATCGGCCGGAACTGCAAAATCTTCTTCTTGATTTAGCCCAAGGAGAACTTTGGTTGCCGAAATTTCATCTGCGCCAAGTGCCGAACCATGAGACTCGGCGGTGTTCTTAGCGTGAGGTGCTGGCCACGCGATAACTGATTTCATCCGAATCAAAGTTGGCTTAGCACTTTCATTCTTCGCAGATACCATCGCCGCATCAAGAGCTACTAGGTCAACGTTTCCATCGCCTTTTGCGGCGACGTCAATGACGTTCCAGCCGTAGGCTCGGTAACGAGCAGAGACATCTTCGGTAAATGCAACGTGGGTGTCGCCTTCGATGGAAATACGGTTATCGTCATAAATCATTTTCAGATTGCCAAGTTGTTGCGTTCCGGCAAGTGATGAAGCCTCTCCGCTAACGCCTTCTTGTAAATCGCCATCAGAACAAATCACCCAGATGTTGTGATCAAAGATCGACTTACCTGCTGGTGCGTCCGCATCGAGCAAACCGCGTTCGTAGCGCGCAGCCATCGCCATTCCAACAGCAGTGGCTACGCCTGCTCCCAATGGACCAGTCGTCATTTCCACCCCGGCGGTGTGACCGTATTCCGGGTGACCAGGCGTTAATGAATTCCAGGTACGAAAAGCTTTTAGATCATCTAGCTCTAAGCCGTAACCGCTAAAGAAGAGTTGAATGTAGAGCGTAAGTGAAGAGTGACCGCAAGAAAGCACAAAGCGATCGCGGCCTAGCCAATTTGGATCTGCTGGATCGTGAACTAAATGGTTCTGAAAAAGGTTGTAGGCAACTGGCGCTAGTGACATCGCTGTTCCTGGATGGCCATGTCCAGCCTTCTGAACCGCATCCATCGCGAGCGCGCGTGCAACCGCAACGGCGCGATCATCTAAGTCAGTCCAGTTCTTCATAACCATCCCTTATCCACTTGTTTCATTTATTTACTTATATTTATTTATTTTATTTATATTGAAAGATTTACTTACTGATTAAAGTTTTTGTAACGTTAATGCGGACTCGCCACGCTGCGATCCAAACCAATGTTGCGCCAAGAAGATGCGCAGCGACAAGTATTTCAGGAATTCCAGTGAAGTATTGGATATAGCCGATCGCGCCCTGAGCGAGGGCGATGCCGGTAAATACAGCAATTTTGCGAGATAACTCTTTATCACTTCTTACGAGAATATAGAAAGCCGCAGTAAGACCGAAGAGGGCGATGACCACATCTGCGTGAAGCCAAGCGACGGTGCGAATATCGAATCCAAAACGACGGGCTTTCTCGTCACCGGCATGTGGACCTGACCCCGTAACTAAGGTCCCGAGGATAATTACGATGAAAGAGAGCGCGATATGCGCCAGTGAAAATCGCTTAGTGAGCGGTTCCAAATTTTCACGTTTAACTGCGCGCAATTCTCGACGTGAATAAAGGGAGGCGGCCCCGGCTATAAGAATTATTGAAAGCAAGAGGTGACCAGCAACAGGAAGCGGATGTAGGTCGGTGAGAACGGTTATTCCGCCGAGTACTCCTTGTCCGAGAATTCCAAGGAGTTGTCCGACTGCCAGCAGACGCAGATCCTTGCGCTTGGTGGCTAATACATGCGCTAGTACCGCAAGGGAAGCGGCGACTAAGGCAAAGGTAAGTAAGCGATTTCCGAATTCAATCCACGCATGCAACTGTCCCTCTGCCTGATGCGCAACTGGTGTGTATGAACCTGGGGTGCACTCTGGCCAGGTAGGGCATCCGAGACCAGAACCGGTCAACCGAACCGCACCGCCTGTGACGACGAGGGCAGCTTGAAGAGTGAGCAGCGCGCCGTAGAGGAACCTCCGCAGTTTCATGGCCCTAGCCTATGACCGCAGCGGACCCGACGCGTTCCAAGGCGCCTGCCTACAACTGGCTAGATACGATGAATTAAGACACAATACTGTTGTGAAAATCAAAGAGCGCACAGATGCGGTGGTGGGCGATGACCCACGTACCCGCGATGCCGTTGCTCGTTCGATTCTCGAAAATGGCCCATCAACGGCTGTTTCCCTAGGTGAGCGTTTAGGCCTTACCCCAGCCGGAATCCGTCGCCACTTAGACCTCTTGGTTGCCGACGGAATTCTGGAAGCGCGTGACCCAAGAGTTGCCGCATCCCGTGGACGCGGTCGCCCCTCAAAGGTTTTTGTTATGACCGATAACGGCCGTGAGAAGTTTGAACATTCATATGACGATCTAGCTGTCGCTGCGCTGAAATTTATGTCGGCGCAATCTGGAGAACATTTGGTCAGTGCATTCGCACAATCTCGCGCCGATGATATTTCGCGCAAAGCTTCTATATCTATCGCAAAGAGCGAAAATAAAGTTGTTGCGCTCGCAGAGTTCTTAACCGAACAAGGTTATGCCGCAAGCGTTGGTCCGCGTGGCACGGGCGAAGAACTTTGCCAACATCACTGTCCAATTGCGCACGTCGCCGCAGAATTTCCTCAGTTGTGTGAAGCCGAAACAGAGGCGCTATCTAATCTGCTCGGTACACATGTTCAACGTTTAGCAACCATCGCTCACGGTGATGGCGTTTGTACAACATTTATTCCGCAAGTGAATACACAAACAACAGCCGGAAAGGCGCAAAAATGACAACAGCACATCCAGAGCTCGATGGTCTAGGCAACTACGAATATGGTTGGTCAGATGGCAACGATGCTGGCGCTAACTCAAAACGTGGCATTAACGAAGATGTCGTTCGCGATATCTCAGCCAAGAAGAGCGAACCACAATGGATGTTAGATCTACGCCTTAAAGGTTTGTCACTCTTCGAGAAGAAGCCGATGCCATCATGGGGATCAGACCTTTCCGGAATCTTCTTCGACACCATCAAATACTTCGTACGTTCAACCGAGAAGCAGGCTGCAACTTGGGATGATCTACCTGAAGAAATCAAAAACACTTATGATCGCCTCGGAATTCCAGAAGCGGAAAAGCAGCGCCTAGTCTCTGGTGTTGCCGCACAGTACGAATCAGAAGTTGTTTATCACTCAATCCGCGAAGACCTAGAAGCCCAAGGCGTAATCTTCCTTGATACCGATAGCGGGCTAAAGCAGCACCCAGAACTCTTTAAAGAGTACTTCGGTTCGGTTATCCCCGTTGGCGACAATAAGTTTGCTGCGCTAAATACTTCAGTCTGGTCCGGCGGTTCATTTATCTATGTTCCAAAGGGCGTTCACGTTGATATCCCATTGCAGGCTTACTTCCGTATCAACACCGAGAACATGGGTCAGTTCGAACGTACCTTGATCATCGCCGATGAGGATTCTTACATTCACTATGTAGAAGGCTGCACCGCGCCAATCTACAAATCAGATTCACTTCACTCAGCAGTTGTTGAAATTATTGTTAAAAAAGGTGCGCGCGTTCGTTACACCACAATTCAAAACTGGTCTAACAACGTTTATAACTTGGTAACTAAGCGCGCCACATGCGCAGAAGGTGCAACCATGGAATGGGTCGATGGCAACATCGGCTCCAAGGTCACCATGAAGTACCCAGCAGTTATGTTGATGGGTCCACATGCAAAAGGCGAAACTCTTTCACTCGCATTTGCCGGAGCCGGACAGCATCAAGATTCTGGCGCCAAGATGGTTCACGCAGCTCCTTACACTTCATCGTCAGTTATCTCTAAATCTGTTGCTCGCGGTGGTGGACGTACTTCATACCGTGGGCTTGTTCAGGTTCAAGAAGGCGCACATCACTCAAAGAGCACCGTTAAATGCGATGCGCTCTTGGTTGACACAATTTCACGTTCTGATACATATCCATATGTAGATATCCGCGAAGACGATGTCTCAATGGGCCACGAAGCAACAGTTTCTAAGGTCAGCGATGATCAACTCTTCTATCTCATGTCACGCGGCTTAACTGAAGATGAAGCGATGGCGATGATCGT
>WLLM01000091.1 GCA_009700715.1 Actinomycetota bacterium | reverse complement strand
TGGAGTTGGGTTTGTAATCCAGGAGCCGAAGTAAGTATGAAACGATCGGGTAGCAAGTTTGCCGTTATCTCCATCTTCGTTACGACTTTGCTATCGAGCGTCATCGGAGGTTTTGCCACACTCGATGCCAGAAATTCAGATTTAAACAGAATTGATCAAGCTCTAAATACCGTTGTTTCGCGAGTTAATACCTATCCAGAAGAAGCGATATCGGCAGCGATTCTTACCGTCGAAGAAGAAAGTTTGGATTTAACCCTTTCACTTGTAACGCAAGAAGGCGTTGAAACAATAATCAACGAATCTCATTTAATTTATCCCGGAATGACTGATTTAGGTTTGGTTAGAAAGGGACTTCCGGGCGCGGTTTCAGTTGAAGCAGCTAGCCCATACCGCTTTCGATCAGTTTCGATAGCGGGCGGAGATTTCCTCGTAGTCGCCTCCTCGCTTGATCAATTAAATCAAAACTTCAAATCCAACCTTAGGAATCTCGGTTTATTCACCACCGTTGCCGATGCTTTAGCCATCTTCTTCTCAATTTACTTCTTGCGCCGACATAACCGTGGCCTAGATGCACAAGCACTTGAGCGAATGCAGAAATTTCTTGGAGATGCCTCACACGAGCTCCGAACACCTTTGACAGTTATAAAGGGTTACAACGAGATGCTTAGCAAGGGACAGTTCACTGAGTTAGCCGACCAAGCAAGAGCATTCTCGCGAGTTAACTCGGAAATTGAACGCATGGAGAGCCTCATTCACGACCTTTTGCTTCTTGCAGAATTAGGCGAGAGCAAGCCGGTTGACTTTCAAGAGGTGGATTTTGATGAATTAGTGATGGCGCATGTCAATGACTTCACAGTCTTGAATAAAGAGCGCGATGTGAAAACTTCGATTCCTAACGATTGCACTGTTAACGGATCGCGCGAACATCTAAATCGTTTAATTCAGAACTGTCTGTCAAATATTGTTCGCCATACTCCAGCTTCTGCTCCAGTTGCGATCTCGCTTAAGACTTTAGGTAAGCGAGCTGAGCTAATAATTGAAGATGGTGGCCCCGGTTTACCTGAATCTGCATACGGAACAGAGATTAAAACCATGAATCGCTTCGATCCATCTCGCTCACGTGAAAGTGGCGGATCTGGACTTGGTTTGAGCATTATCGCCGCTATCGTTCAAGAGCATAAAGGTGCGCTAAAACTCAGCAAGAGCAAGCTAGGTGGACTGGCAATCTCGATTGAGATTCCAGTTTAAATCCCAGATTTACTTGCGCGAAGTTTTAATCAAACTTGCGATCGTGGCAACTGCCAAACAAGAGACAATCACAGTCAAGCTCTGAGTGATTGTGATATCTGGAATCTTAAAGCCACCGATTTTATGGATGTCGACCGCGTGAAAGGCGTGGAAGAGCAACTTTATTCCGATGAATCCCAGAATTACAGATAAGCCCTTTCCAATGTAAACCAAGCGTTGCATTAGCCCACCGATTAAGAAGTACAACTGACGAAGCCCCATGAGAGCAAAGACGTTAGCGGTGACAACAACATAAACATTTTCGGTTAAACCGAAGATTGCCGGAATTGAGTCAAGAGCGAAGAGAATGTCGGTAGCTCCCAAAGCAATTAGCGCGATGGTAAATGGCTTCATTCCCTTTTCGCTCAAATAAGAGATAAGACGGCTTTCCTTTTCCTCTTCGTGCTCTTTATGCGAGCTTTCAAGGAAGAGGTGCACTGCTGTGTAGATAAGGAATGCGCCGAAGAGGAAGAAGATCCACTCAAACTGCTTGATCGCCGCAGCACCGATGGTTATTGCAATAATGCGGAAGACCAGTGCAATCAGAATTCCGAGAAGTAGCGCTAATTGCTTACTCTTCTCTTCAATCTTTAAGCGGGTAAGAATGATGACAAAGACAAAGAGATTATCGAATGAGAGTGAATACTCAGTTAGCCATCCTGCAAAAAACTCCTGCTGTGTCTGTGCATCAGTCCATGTGCCAAGATGGATTCCGAATCCGATTGCCAGAGAGACATAGAACAAGCTCCAGATTGTCGCCTCTTTCAAAGAGGTATTTTGGTTGCGGCGCAAGACCGCCCAAGTAAAGTCAAAGGCGACTACGACGGTGAGAATTACGGTGGTCAGGATCCATGCGTTCTGAGAAATCATTAGCAGATCGTATTGGAAAGCAGAGTACGGTATTTTGATTACATGGCAACGACACTCGCAGACGCTCTTAATGAGGTCGTTGAAACCTTAAAGAAGTCGGAGAATTTTGTTCGATTAGTTCTTTCTGGTCGCAGGCGCAACATGGAGACTCCAAGCGAGCGAATTGATGTAAAACCAGTATTGATAAAAGGTGAAATTAAATATCAACTCTCACAAAGTGATGGTCGCGCCATGACGACTAAAAACTATTCACCCAATGAATTCATTGAATTAGGTTTACTGGATTCAGGTTTTGCCAATATCCACTTGGAAGAGAAGAGCCAATCGCTCTCAATTCGAATCACAAAGAAAGGTGAAGCGCTCATTCATCGCGCTCCCGGTGAATTTGCGGCGGATCTTTCACACGATAGAAACAAATCTAGGTTGCTCGATGCGGCAGATCCTTATCTAATTGAAATAGGAATCTCTGACTCCACTGGAAAAGTAAAACCAAGTAAGAACGATAAGTACCTTCAGGTCGAAGAGTTTCTCCGTTTGCTTGTTCCATCACTGAATTCGGCGATTGAGGCAGGACATGTTGCTAAGCCATCGCCAAGCAGCCCCTTGACCATTGTTGATCTTGGTTGTGGTCATGCGTATCTAACCTTTGCGGCACATCAATATTTAAAGTCGAAAGGTATTCCGGTTAACGTTGTTGGAATTGATGTGCGAGAGAGTGCCCGTGTAAGAAATAACGAAATCGCCGAGAAATTAGGCATCTCTGAAAGTATCTCCTTTCGAGCAGAAGAAATTTCAGAGACCACCTTGAAATCTGCTGATGTTGCAATCGCCTTACATGCTTGCGATACCGCAACAGACGATGCGCTGGCTTGGTCAGTAAATTCAGATGCCAAATTGATCTTGGTCGCGCCATGTTGCCACCATGATATTCAGGCACAAATGGTGGAAACTCCAGAACCTTGGTCGATGCTTACTCGAAATGGAATTATGAAAGAAAGGCTCGGGGATCTACTTACCGATGCTCTTCGTATGCAAATTATGAAGTTATCTGGTTACCGAGTTGAGGCGATTGAATTTATTGGGGGAGAGCACACTCCAAGAAACTTAATGATCCGTGCAGTAAAGACTGGTGCGATCGCTGATTCGGCCGAGGAGCAGCGTTACCAAGAGATGGCGGCTCTCTGGAAAGTAAAGCCTGCGCTAGCAGCCCTTCTCAACCGTTAGACTTGCACGCATGTCTAAAGTGCTCGCATCCCTTCCAGTCGGCGAAAAAGTCGGCATCGCATTCTCAGGTGGCCTTGATACTTCAGTAGCTGTTGCCTGGATGCGCGATAAGGGTGCAGTCCCTTGCACATACACCGCAGACCTTGGTCAATACGATGAGACTGATATCGATTCAGTTCCTGTCCGCGCCAAAGAATACGGCGCAGAAATTTCACGCTTAGTAGATTGCAAGACTTCCCTAGTTGAAGAAGGTTTGGCGGCAATTGCATGCGGCGCTTTCCACATTCGTTCTGGCGGGAAACAATATTTCAATACAACTCCACTTGGTCGCGCAGTTACCGGAACACTTTTGGTGCGCGCTATGTTGCAAGACGCAGTTGAAATCTGGGGTGATGGTTCTACTTACAAGGGCAACGACATCGAGCGTTTCTATCGTTACGGTCTGCTTGCCAATCCAAACTTAAGAATTTATAAGCCGTGGCTTGATGCTGACTTTGTTCGCGAACTCGGTGGACGTAAAGAGATGTCACAGTGGTTGGTAGAACACAACTTCCCTTACCGCGATAGCGTGGAGAAGGCTTATTCAACCGATGCCAACATTCTTGGCGCTACACACGAGGCTAAAGACCTAGAAAATCTAGATGCTTCAATCGAAATCGTTAATCCAATCATGGGAGTTAAGTTCTGGGATTCATCGGTTGCGATCGCATCTGAAGATGTAAAGATTCAATTCGTTCAGGGTCGCCCTGTTGCTATTAACGGCAAGGATTACAGTGACGTTGTAGAGCTAATGAAGGCGGCAAACGATATTGGCGGTCGCCACGGTTTGGGTATGGCTGATCAAATTGAAAACCGCATCATCGAAGCTAAGAGCCGCGGTATCTATGAGGCTCCAGGCATGGCACTTTT
>WLLM01000090.1 GCA_009700715.1 Actinomycetota bacterium | reverse complement strand
TTGATTGGACCGATACCCATGGACACTGTTGGGAATTGCCAGAACTCTGGCATCAATCGTGGGTGCGGATAAGAAGATAGCCCGCCGCCTTGATGTGAAAGTTCCTGACGGAAACCATCTAGTTGGTGTTCGCTTAGGCGACCTTCCATAAATGCGCGTGCATACATTCCGGGAGATGCGTGGCCCTGGAAGAAGATTTGATCTCCGCCACCTGGGTGATCTTGTCCGCGGAAGAAGTGGTTGAAACCAACTTCGTAAAGTGCGGCAGATGATGCGTAAGTAGAAATGTGTCCGCCGACTCCGATGCCCGGGCGCTGTGCGCGGTGAACCAACATCGCAGCGTTCCAGCGGATGTATGCGCGGATGCGACGTTCGATTGCTTCATCGCCTGGAAATGCTGGTTCGTTTTCAGGAGTAATGGTGTTGATGTAATCGGTATTGCGAAGCGCGGCGACGCCAATATTTTTTTCGTGTGCGCGCTGGAGCAATTTCAAAATTAGGTAACGAGCGCGGACGGGACCTGCGCCATTGAGTGCGGCATCGAAGGAGGCTTGCCATTCGGCGGTCTCACTTGGATCGATATCTACTAGCTGGTCGATGATCTGGTCTGGGACGCCGAAGTTCTCGCTCATGGATATATTCTCGCGCTTACGCGGTAGTAGAGCAAAATCCGCCGAGATTTTGTCTCACATATGGCGAGGATTTGCACCAAAAAAGGCTCCGCCAAAACCCTTGCTAAAGCGCTCGCAATTCGGTGGACTTATCCCGTGGCAAAGGGGATGGGATTTGCTCAAGGAGAGATCGTCCTTGAAGTTGGCTATGACTCTGATTGCGATGACGCACTTCGCAAAGAGATCGCTGCCACAGTTGGTACCAAATTTCTAGAAGGATCTGCAACCGAAGTTGTCGATGCAGTAATTCTCTGGTGGCGCGATGGTGATGGCGATCTCGTCGATGAATTAATGGATGCCCTTACATATTTAAGTGAAACCGGACCAATCTGGGTATTGACTCCAAAAGTCGGCCGCGATGGACATGTTGAACCAAGTGATATTCAGGATGCGGCACCAATCGCGGGGATGAGCCAAACATCAACCCTTGTCGTAGCAAATGATTGGACGGCAACACGTCTAGTGGCGCGTAAGGCTGGCAAGCGATAAGTTTGGCAGCATGACCCAAACACTTACTGGAATCTCTGTTGGTTCGGCTGCTCCTGATTTTGAATTAAAAGATCAGCATGGCGCCAAAGTTTCACTTTCATCATTTAAGGGAAATAAAAACGTTGTACTTCTCTTTATACCGTTCTCATTTACCGGAACATGCACTGGCGAACTTTGTGCAATCCGCGATGATCTCAGCGCTTTCCAGAATGACAACGTTCAAGTTCTCGCGGTCTCTTGCGATTCGCCTTACACACAAAAAGTTTTCGCTGAACAAGAGGGCTACAAATTCCCAGTGCTTGCAGATTTCTGGCCACATGGCGCAGCAGCGAAAGCCTTTGGGATTTTCAACGAAGATATCGGTTGCGCAATGCGCGGCACATTTATCATCGACAAAGCGGGCATCGTTCGCTGGTCAGTCGTAAATGGCCTCGGAGATGCGCGTAATAACGGGGATTACAAGACCGCAATCGCTGCCCTGTAGTTGAGGTAGTATTTGCCTCGCAACAATCGGGTGCTTAGCTCAGTGGTAGAGCGTCTCGTTTACACCGAGAATGTCGGGGGTTCGAAACCCTCAGCGCCCACGCAGGTAATTTAGATCCGAGATTAAAGCGGAGTTTTCAATGAAGCCTCATGAGATTCAATTTTCACTAAACCTTGATGCGCTTTCTGCTCCGCAATGCCGGCGAATAATCGAGGCGCTAATTGATGAGTCAATGGCGATCACGCAATTATCTAAGACCTGCAAACTCACACCGGCTTCAATAAATAAACACTTAGAAATTCTTAAAAAATCTGGTTTGGTGAAGGTTCGCGCGGTTGATGGGGACCAGGTCGCCCAAATTCAGAAATCTAAATTCAAGCCAACGCTAGATTGGTTCTTGAATCTATCCAATTAAAGAGAGCGCTAGTTAATCAAACTCTCTTTATTAGCGTTGGAATAATTCTCTCGTAAGACTTAATCGGATTGGCCTGCAAAATAACAAAAATTGCAAAACCGATAAGCGCAAGCCAAGAATTAATTAGCGCCAGTGGCACTAAGACGATGCCCCATAGAGCTCCTATACCCCACAGAATTGGTAGGACCTTTCGGAGTTTCTTCGCTGGATAGGGACAATCTTCGGTGAAATTAATTTTGAATTTAAATCCTATAAATGGAAAAGCGATTACATTCGTCCAGAATTGACCAAATAGGCAAACGCCAAAGTAAAACACTCCCCATTTTTGATTTGGAGTATTTAAATTTTCAGCAAGCAGCGCTACGCCAAATGGAATTAAGGCCACCCATGCCATTGTGATTCCATGGTTCCAAACAATGTGAGCATTTGTTCCTTCTACGTATTGGCCCAATGCGTGATAGCCGTACCACATGGAGAAAAGAACCAGGAATCCAAGCGCGTAGGACAGAAATGTTGGCCAATGATCTAAGAGCGCGGCGTTGAGGTGATCGCTATGGCTAACCTCTGAAACAACTCCAACCACGTCTAAACCTAGAAGTGTGAGAGCAATTGAAAAAACACCATCGCTAAGGGAATCAATTAATTTGTGGCTTATATGCTTAATTTGCGCGGCCATCCGAATCTCCATTCGCCTTTAAATTTGAGTTCAAGGTAATGGAAAGTCCAAAAGGAACCGGAAAACACGCCCAATGAACGAATGAACTTTCTTTAAACGCACATTACGAAGAGATTAGTTTCCTAGGTACGCGCTCTTCATGGCAGCTAAATCAATTTTCTTCATCTCCAGCATCGCTTTAGTAGCGCGCTGAGAACCTTCAGCATCTGGCCCGCCCAAGTAGTTCATCATCTCAGGTGAAGTTACCTGCCAAGAGATTCCAAATTTATCTTTAAGCCAACCGCATTGGCTTTCTTGTCCGCCGTCTGCCGTAAGTAAATCCCAGAACTTATCTATCTCTGCTTGATCCGCGCATGGAATCTGAAATGAGATTGCTTCTGAATGTGGGAACTGCGGACCACCATTTAATCCAATGAAGTTCTGCCCGAACATTTTGAAGTTAACAACAATTTCTTCACCTTGTTGGTTACCTGGAGTATCAGTAGGAGCGATCCAGTTATCGGAAACTGAGCTATTTGGGAATATTGATGAGTAAAAGTTTGCGGCTTCGCGCGCGCGACCGTTAAACCAAAGGCAGGTAGTCATTTCCATTTGGAAAAGGTATGGCAACTACTTGGCTTGAGTCAATCTCGCTTTGATCAACTTCTTCATCAGAGTTTTAGTCAGCGGCTTATCAACCGGAACATGAACAGCACTGATTGTTTTTGAGAATCCCGCTAACTCTTCAGGGAATAACTTCAAAATTGATCCACTAAAAGGGTAGTAACCAACGTGCTTCTTATTGGCTAGCAATCCGGCCACGATCGTTTCATCCACTTTAAATGCCGGCATTCCGTAGCTAACTAATTCTTCCGCATCCGGAACTATTTCCAAAATTCGCTTTCGCATCTCGAGCATGGTTTCTTTATGTGGCGACGGGGCCGATTGATAATGTGCGCGAACTGCGACAGGTAACTGTTTTGCCACGGAGAAATAGTACAACTGGCCCTAATCAAGTAAGGTTCTCCATAGAATTCAATATCCGGTGCGCGACGAAGAAGTGCAGTTATAAGGAGCGAGTTGTGAAGGCTAGCGTTAGCGATCAGCGCTCCATTCTCGACATTCAGAACTTCGATTTCACTACAACTTCCCTAAACGCCAAAGCCGCTGGCCTTCCAGAGATACCGGCGATTAATTCACTCACAATTAAGCAGAACAATGCTCGCGATCTACGTATCGCCGCTGAAACAGAGTTAAACGATGTAAAGCGCGAGTTAAACCGGGCCGAAACAGATGTTGAACAAGTTGTCTCACGAATCAATCGCGATGAAGCCCGCCTTGCCTCTGGCACAGGGGCTGCCAAGGAGTTAGAACAACTCCAACACGAACTTGTTTCCCTCGCTACGCGCCGTGCTGAACTCGAAGAAGTTGAGCTTGAGATCATGATGCGCGTTGATGGAATTAAAGAGCGCATCGCAGAACTTGGCGCCGAAGAAAGTGCTCATGCAGCAGAGATTGCCAACCTAGAAATTTCGAAAGAAAACGCGCTAACAATTATCTTTGCAGATCTCAAAGCAGCGGCTGGTGATCGCGCGAAGACTGCAGCTAGCGTTAACCCCGAACTAATGGCGCTATACGAGAAAATTCGTACCAGCAATAACGGAACAGGGGCAGCAGCC
>WLLM01000009.1 GCA_009700715.1 Actinomycetota bacterium | reverse complement strand
CGGATCTTTCCCATGCGCATTAAGCGAATTTTTGTAGACAAAGAAGTAGTGCTCCTAAAAAGTGTGTCGCATCTTTAACAATGCAGCGGGGTGCGCATGTAATCAATACAACTGTGGATATGGATGTTGTGGGGGTAGAGGGCCCCTCAACAGGAGGCTAATCTTGCCATCTACGCGTGTAGAAGCGAAATCCGAGCGTGGTTTAGGCGGGGCCTTAGCCCTTCTCCTCCGCAGCGCGTTTGGCGGGATTTCCAGATTTCGACTTCTTCTTTGCCGGTTGCTGGCCGCTCTTTTGAATTGGCGGTAAGGCTCCCGCAGGCATCGCCATCCCAGGAGGCATACCCATTCCGGCCGGCATCCCTTTGCCGTTACGCATCTGTTTCATCATCTTCTGCGCCGCTGCAAACTTATCGACCAGAGCATTTACATCTTGAACTTTTCGACCAGCTCCTAGCGCAATTCGTGCACGTCGAGAACCATTTAAAACCTTTGGATCGCGACGTTCAATTGGCGTCATTGATTGAACGATTGACTTCGTGCGAACAATTTCGGATTCATCAAAGTTTTCAATTTGTTTCTTCATTGCGCCAGCGCCAGGCAGCATTCCGAGCAATTTAGACATTGAGCCCATCTTCGACATCGCCTCTAATTGTTCGAGAAAGTCTTCAAGAGTGAAGTCATCGCCGCGCGCAAATTTTTCTTCTAGCTTGGCAGATGTCTCACCGTCAAAAGCCTTCTTGGCTTGTTCGGCCAGCGTTGCGACATCTCCAAGACCCAAGAT
Source organism: Actinomycetota bacterium (assembly GCA_009700715.1). GTDB lineage: Bacteria > Actinomycetota > Actinomycetes > Nanopelagicales > Nanopelagicaceae > Planktophila. Next base: position 12,185 of record WLLM01000009.1, on the reverse strand, counting down.
GCGCGAGGCCATTCGGTCGGGGTAGAAAATATCAAAGTCGGTAAGTTTTTCACCGTTTGATGAAAACATAATTGGCTTACCGGTTATTTGAGTAATCGAAAGCGCAGCACCACCGCGCGCATCACCATCTAGTTTGGTAAGCACTACGCCATCAAAACCAACGCCATCCTGAAACGCTTGCGCAGTGCGTACTGCATCTTGACCGATCATCGCATCAACAACAAAGAGGATTTCATCCGGCGAGACAGCATCACGAATGGCAATTGCCTCGCGCATTAAATCTTGATCTACACCTAAGCGACCTGCGGTATCGACGATAACCATGTTATATAACTTTGATTTAGCGTGAGCGATACCTTGTTCAGCAACCTTTACGGGATTGCCAACTCCATTACCTGGTTCGGGTGCAAATACCGGAACACCAACACTTTCTCCGACAACTTGCAATTGATTAACCGCGTTAGGGCGTTGCAAATCTGAAGCAACAAGTAAAGGTGTATTTCCTTGATCGGCATAGAACTTGGCAAGCTTTCCGGCCAATGTAGTTTTACCCGCGCCTTGTAATCCGGCCAACATGATTACCGTTGGAGCGGTCTTTGCAAAACGAACTCTGCGGGCTGAACCACCAAGAATTTCGACTAACTCGGCATTTACAATTTCAAATATCGCTTGGGCTTGGTTTGTTCCAGATTGCAGAGTGGGAAGAGCTTCCAGAGATTTGGTGCGAATTCTTTCGATGAAACTTTCGACCACCGGCAGGGCGACATCTGACTCAAGCAGGGCGGTACGTACTTCGGCGCAAGTATTTTCGATATCCGAAGGTGAAATCTTTCCCCGAGAACGCAATGGCGAGAATGCGTTCGAGAATTTGGAGGAGAGATTGTCAAACATAAGGTGGCAATACTACTTGAAAGGTTAATTAAGCAAGTGCGCTTGCCAGGCGATTGGCAACATCTTCGGCTCGCTCAGGCGAGAGCGCTCCCCCACCAATTTCAGTTACATAGAGGGTATCGATCGCTTCGGCACCTAATGTAGTAACGATTGCCGAACGAATATCTACTTGCGCTTTAGTAATGACATCTCCGATGCCAAATAGAAGCGCTGGGCGGTCATGGCTACGAACTTCAATAATCGTCGCATCGGTTGCAGCATCCATAAATGTTTCAACTATTGGAAGTGGAACCGGAATCGAAGGAATATTTGCATAATCTGCAATGCGTCGCATAATTCGCTCGGTTAAATCGGATGCATCAGCTAAAGCTTCAGCAATTGCCGTTTTAATCGCCTGCTCGTCAATTGAAGGCGCAAACTGATTTGGAGTAACAATCCACTTCATGACTGCGCTCTTGCCGATCGTTTGAGTGCGCGCTGAACGAACATCGAATCTAGCGAGGTTAAGTACGCCTGCGACGATAGAAAGAAGTCCAGTCTTATCGGGTGCGATAATTTCAATTGCAAAGTCCGGATCTCGTGCTTCGATTCGTACCTGGAGCTCTCCAGTATCTGCCAAAACTCTCTGCTCATCTGTAAATTCTGGTTGACGGGCAATCGTGTTGTCGGTCAGTGCTGATGTCACGCGGCCAACTAGTTCACTCAACAAACTCTCTTTCCAGTCGCTCCATGCGGCGCGACCCGTGGCCTGACCATCGGCGATGCTAAGCGCATGCAAGAGTTCAAGAGTTTGTAAATCAGGGATAACTGCTGTGACGCTGGCTATCGTTGCCGGATCATCTAAATCACGACGCGTTGCAGTCGCACTTAAAAGCAGATGATGTTTGACCAGCAACTTCAGAGTTGCGATATCGCTCTCATCGAAACCGATACGTCGCGCCAACGGTTCAATTAGCTTTTCACCGCGATCGCTGTGATCTTCTTGCGTGCCTTTTCCAATATCGTGAAATAGCGCTGCAAAGAGAAGTAAATCTGGGCGGTGCACATTTCTCGTCAGTGCAGCAGCAAATACCGCAGTCTCAACCATATGGCGATCAACGGTATGGCGATGTAGAGCATTTCGTTGTGGCAAAGAACGTACGGCGCGCCATTCAGGTAACCAATCAAAGAGAATTTCCTCTTGATCCAGCCCCTCCCAGATTCGCACCATGGGCGCTCCAGCACCAATTAGCGCAATTAAATTTTCGCGGGCTGAGCGCGGCCAAGGGTTGGGCAATTTAGAGATACCGTTTTTTGAGGCGAGAGCAAGATCTTGCAAAGTCTTTGGTGAAACTGGAAGGCCTGCCTGTGCCGCAATTGCCGCAGCACGCAAACCAATTACCGGATCCTTATCAAATTCAAAACCTTCATCGATAAATACTTCTTGATGAGCGATAGAAATTCCTTGGGCAATCTGGGTTGTGCGTGGTTTCTTTAGAAAACGGCCTAACCCATCTTTACCGCGATGTTCAAAGCGATGCCAAGTTGATTCGAGCAGATAGTCAACCGATCTAGCCGCTTGTGCAATATCACTCATGAGCGCGTCGGCGTCGGCATATTTCAAGAGTTCGGCGACTTTATCTTGCTCTTGAAAAAGCAGGCGATCTTTATCTCGTCCAGTAACTGTATGTAAAGCTTCGCGTGCGTTATTTAAAACTGATTCGGCGCTACTGATGTGCTCTAAAGAGACGGTAACGGCGCCCGAAAGAGAAATTGCGCGGAGTGCATTTATATCTCTTAGCCCGCCGCGCGCTTCCTTTAAATCAGGTTCTAGAAGGTAGGCAAGGTCTCCAGCGCGCTGATGTCTTTCAGTTAGAGATCGGCGTAACTCGGGCAACCTCTCACGCGAATTACCGCGCCAATCATCGATTGCATCATGCTGCACTGCTGCAACTAAATCTGGGTCCCCGCAAATCAACCGGATATCTAGCAGGCCTAGAGAAACTTTTAAATCTGCAGCAGCGCTTTCGCGAGTTTCAGCTCTAGTTCTGACCGAGTGATCGACTTTAAATGATTTATCCCAAAGCGGGTAGAGAATTTTATTGACTAACTCAGCGAGAACTTTCTCTTCAATTCTTCCGTTATGTAGAAAGAGAATATCGAGATCAGATCCTGGAGATAGCTCGCCGCGGCCGTAACCTCCAACCGCGGCGAGTGCTACCCCCGGCACATTTGTAAATAGTGAACGAAGGAAACGATCGCTCTCGTTCGATCGTTCCCTTCGTTCACGTGTACCCATGCGCCTATCTTACTTACCTGCTTTACCCCTTAGATCGCATCCGTTCCGCGTTCGCCGGTACGTACACGAACGATTGAATCAACTGGCGTTGTCCAAACTTTTCCATCACCAATAGATCCGGTTGATGCCGCCTTCACGATTACATCGACGATCGCGCCAGCATCACCGTCATCGACCAATACTTCTAGACGGACTTTCGGTACTAGGTCGACGGTGTATTCAGCGCCACGATAAACCTCGGTGTGCCCACGCTGACGCCCAAAGCCACTGGCTTCAGAGACAGTCATACCGGTAACACCAGCAGCTTGTAGCGCATCTTTTACTTCGTCTAACTTAAATGGTTTCAAGATTGCGGTAATTAACTTCATAGCAATGAACCTCCTCGTGATGAACTTGTCATTTCGTAAGCCGTTTCAGCATGTTCGCTGAGGTCGATGCCTTCAACTTCTGCATCTTTCTTCACGCGGAAACCAATAGTCTTCTCGATGATAAATCCGAGAATTAAGGTCACGATGAATGAGTAAGCAAGTACCAGGCCAACACCGAGCGCCTGCTTAACTAGCAGCGCTGTTCCGCCACCATAGAAGATTCCATCGAGACCGAGGCTGTTAACCGCTGAAGCGCCAAAGAGACCGATTGATAGTGATCCCCAGATGCCACCAACAAGGTGAACCGCAACAACATCGAGTGAATCATCGAAGCCGAGCGCGTACTTGATACCGACGCAAAGTGCACAAAGCGCGCCTGCAACTAGACCAATTACGACCGCTGCCCATGGCGCAACGAATGCACACGCTGGAGTGATTGCTACTAGACCTGCTACTGCACCTGATGCAGCACCGAGTGAAGTTGCATGTCCATTGCGAATCTTTTCAACTAGCAACCATCCAAGAACGGCTGCTGCGGCTGCAACTTGAGTATTCATAAATGCCAGACCAGCTGTTCCGTTTGCAGCAAGCGCTGATCCTGCGTTAAATCCAAACCATCCGAACCAGAGAAGCCCTGCGCCAAGCATTACCAAAGGCAATGAGTGCGGACGCATCGCTTCCTTACGCCAGCCAACGCGCTTACCAAGAACAATTGCCAGCGCAAGACCAGCTGCTCCGGCATTGATGTGAACCGCTGTACCACCAGCGAAATCTTCGAGACCTTTGCCGGCAAGGAAACCAGTTCCGGTAACGGTGTCGCCAACTTTATTTCCAAATGCGAATACCCAGTGTGCAACTGGGAAGTAAACAATTGTTGACCAGATCGCAACAAAGATTGCCCAAGCGGTGAACTTAGTGCGATCTGCAATGGCACCGGAGATAAGTGCTGGTGTAATAATTGCGAACATCAACTGGAAGGCTGCGAATACAAGAACAGGGATTGGGTAAATACCACCGTTATTTGTAAAGTCATTTACAACGCTGCCAAGACCTGAGAATGAAAGGTTTCCGTACCAAGCAGAATCAGCTTTGTAACCAAAGGCCAATTCGAAACCGTAGATAACCCAGAGAACGCTAACGATTCCGATGGTTACCATCGACATCATCATCATATTAAGTACGCTCTTTGCGCGAACCATGCCGCCATAGAAAAATGCCAAACCTGGCGTCATTAGTAGAACGAGAGCGGTGCTTGCTAATACCCAGGCGGTATCGCCTGAATTAAGAACAATCTCTTCCATTAGTAATTTCCTTTTTGTAGAGGTTGAAAACCATGAGTAAACCTCGCCGTTGAGATAGGCCAAAGATGCTCGCCGCCGGTTACATAGGCTCGTTTTCTAGGTTAAGACGGGGTCACAAAAACCCGATTTGTGTTACAACTGTGTTACAAGGCTAACTAGCCCTCTATTAATCCTGAGATATAACGATCTGCATCAAAGGCAGCAAAGTCTGCTTCAGCCTCGCCGGTACCTACAAATTTGATGGGGATATCCAGGGCGCTTTCAATCGCGAGTGCGACTCCCCCGCGTGCGCTGCCGTCGAGTTTTGTAACTATTAACCCTGTGACATCAACTGCCTCTGTAAAAATTTTGGCCTGCGATATTCCGTTCTGGCCGGTTGTTCCATCGATAACAAGTAAAACTTCAGATACCGGGAGAGATTTTTCGATAACCCGCTTTACCTTGCCAAGCTCTGCCATCAAATCGCTCTTGTTATGTAGCCGACCAGCGGTATCAATTAATAAGTATTCAACCTTTTCTTGAGCAGCGCGTGAAGCTGCATCAAATGCCACAGATGCTGGTTCGGCGCCCTCCTTACCAGATATTACTTCCACACCGATTCGGGAGCCCCAAGTTTGCAATTGTTCTACGGCTGCTGCGCGAAAGGTATCCGCGGCCGCCAACAAAACTGATGATCCAGAAGCTTTTAAAGTTGATGCTAATTTTGCAACGGATGTCGTCTTCCCGGTTCCATTTACGCCAACAATTACAACAACAGAAGTTGGTTCTGACTTACTTAAGACACGTTGTTTGCTTGAAAGCTTTGAATTCAAAATCTGCGTCAGAGAGGCAAGCGCATCATCGCCCTTGATGGATTTTGCATCTTTAATTATTGAAGAGGTAAGCGTTGGGCCAAGATCTGCAGCAAGCAGTTCAGATTCGAGTTCTTGCCAATCAAGTGGATCGGCGGTGGATTCACCCTTTATCTTGGAGATGAATTTGCTAAAAATTCCCATCGCACTAAACCTTAAGCGGAGTCAGATTCGCGCAGACGCTGCGAAATTACTTCAGTGACACCATCTCCGCGCATGGTTACTCCGTAGAGTGCATCGGCAATCTCCATGGTGCGCTTCTGGTGGGTAATGATGATCAACTGCGAGCTTTCGCGAAGTTCTTCCAGAATAACTAGTAGACGACCTAGGTTTACATCATCTAGTGCCGCTTCTACTTCATCAAGTACGTAGAACGGGCTAGGTCGAGATTTAAAGATAGCCACCAACATCGCAACTGCGGTAAGAGACTTTTCGCCACCAGAGAGAAGTGAAAGGCGCTTGATGCGTTTGCCAGGTGGGCGCGCTTCTACATCAACACCAGTGTTTAGAAGATCATCTGGGTTGGTGAGAATCAATCGTCCATCGCCACCAGGGAAGAGGCGCGAGAAGATATCTTCGAAGTGTTTTGCTGTCTCTTCGTAGGCTTCCATAAAGATTTGCTGAACACGATCATCTACTTCCTTGATGATATCTAGCAGATCTTTCTTGGTGCGCTTTAGATCTTCCAGCTGTTCGGCCAAGAACTTAAGACGCTCTTCAAGCGCGTTGTATTCCTCAAGTGCTAGAGGGTTGATCTTGCCGAGCAAAGTAAGTGAACGTTCAGTTGCGGCAAGACGCTTTTCTTGCTGATCACGGCGATATGGAATTAACTCGGTAGCGACAATTTCGCCAGTTTCGGTCTCGATAAAGGTTGGCACATCATTTTGCGGACCGTATTCATTTACCAGTGTCGTCATATCAACGCCGAGTTCTTCAACCGCCTTAGATTCAAGTTGCTCGATGCGCATACGTTGTTCTGCGCGAGCGATCTCATCTTTATGAACAGATGAAGTTAGTTGTTCGAGTTCAGCGGCAAGTTCGCGGCCACGCGCGCGGACAGTGAGTGTTTCACCTTCGCGATCAGAACGAGATGCTTCCAGTCGAGCACGTTCGGTTGCAGCCTTAGCAATAGAACGTTCAATATGAATAAGCGCTTCGTAGGCTGCTTCAGCGATCGCAGAAGAGATAAGTGCACCGCGTGCGCGTGCGCCACGACGCGAGACTGCACGTTCTGATGCTTCGCGTTCAGCGTTTGCAGAATCTTCTAGCGCCTTAGCGCGTGCTGCAATCGAGTCAACGCGTTCTTCGCTAGTACGAACCGCCAAGCGCGCTTCGACTTCGGCGGTACGTGCAAGCGAGACTTCGTTTCGTAAATTCTCTGCAGCACTGTGGTCGGGTTCGCCAATATCGCCACGCTGTTGCAACTGAGTTGAAGCGATGGCAAGTTCGTTCTCATCGCGTCCCTTGGCCGAATTAGCCTCATTGATAGCAAGATTTAAACGTTCAACTTCGGCAGAGGCTGACTTCATATTTTGACCAGCAACCGCAAGCTGCTCGGTCAGCGCCGCGATACGCGCATCTGATTCGTTTAACTTTGAAAGTGCGATATCAAAGGCGCTCTGCTTTGAATCTACGTCACCTTGCGCAGTTGAAATTTCAAATTTAATTCGATCGCAATTGTGTGTGATCGTCTCTAGCTTGGATTGGAGCTCTTGAACCAGCGCATTGATCTCAATCAGCGAAGTTGAAGATGCAGAACCACCGCGCGCCCGCTTAGCGGTTATTACATCGCCATCGCGTGTAACCACTGTGATGCCAGGGTGGGAACGAATAATGCCTTCTGCTTCGCGTGCATTTTCGGCAACTACGGTGTTGGCAAGCAGAGATGCTAATAAATCTGAAATCTGAGATGAACGAACATGTGAAGTGAGAGCAGTTAGTCCGGCAGGAACTGAACTTGAATTATGAGAACCTGGTTCGTAAACGAGTACATCTGCTTGACCAAGGTTTTCTGAACGCATGGTCGTAAGGGCGCTGATCGCAGAATTTAAATCTTTCACTACGATCGCATCAGATAAAGTTCCGAGAGCTGCTGCAGTTGCTGCTTCCCAACCAGAATCAATTTGTACAAGCGATGCGATACTGCCAAGAATTGTTAAGCCGCGTGAATCACGTACTAAAGCCGCTCCACCATCGCGTGACTGTGAGGTTAATTGCATCGCTTCTAGCTTTGATTCAGTGGCATTACGTTCGCGGTCTGCTGCGCGCTCGGATTCGATCAACGAAGCAAGGTGCGACTTCGCGCCATCTAACGCCTTCTTTGCAGTTTCAAATTCAGAGTCAAGCCCTAGTTCGCCAGCATCTGCACCAGCGATATCCATTTCGAATGTTGAGTATTCGCGCTGAGCGTTCTCGGCGCGCGCTTGGGCTTCATCACGTGCTTTAACCAAACGAGCGATCTCTTCAGCGATAGCTTCTAGGCGGGCAGCAAGAGATTTAATATGGCCTTCTTGGCGAGCAGTGCCTTCACGTTGATCAGCGATTGCGCGCATCGCAGCCGCAATTTTATCTTCTTCAACTTTTAGAGATTGTTCAGCGTTTGCAAGTTTTTGGGTTGTCGCTTGTAAATGGGTACGGGCGTTCTCAACTTCACTGCGCAGTTCTGCCTCTTGCTGGCGCAGCGCTGCTGCTTCTTGGTCAAGGGCTTGCGGATCGCGACCAGCGCTACGTGCTTCTTCAGCCTCTTCAGCCAAGAAACGTGAGCGCTCTTGTGCCAGTGATTGAGTACCGCGGAATTTTTCACGAAGCGCGCTTAAGGCGTAGAAGTTTTCTTGCGCTGCTACAAGAAGTGGACTTTCAAAAGCTGCCTGGGCATCGAGTGATTCTTCACGTGAGCGAACTTTGTCTAGTTCTTCCTCAACTGAGGAGCGACGTTCGCGTAACGCGGTTTCGTCGGCAACTTCAGCGTCGAGAGTTTTAGAGAGCGAGATGAAATCATCTGCCAAGAGGCGAAGCTTTGCATCACGTAGATCTGCTTGAATCGTTGCAGCCTTCTTGGCAACCTCTGCTTGCTTACCGAGCGGACGCAGTTGGCGACGAAGTTCAACGGTTAAATCTTGCACTCGGGCTAAGTTGGCCTGCATCGAATCTAATTTGCGTAACGCCTTCTCTTTACGCTTGCGGTGCTTTAAAACTCCCGCTGCTTCTTCAATGAATCCGCGGCGTTCTTCGGGTGTTGCCATCAAAATCGCATCAAGTTGTCCCTGACCAACAATGACGTGCATTTCACGACCGATACCGGAATCGCTAAGTAGTTCTTGGATATCTAATAAACGAGAAGCTTCACCATTTATTTGGTACTCGCTCTGTCCGTTACGGAAGAGAATGCGAGAGATAGTAACTTCGGTGTAATCAATTGGCAGCGCACCATCGGTGTTATCAATTGTTAAAGATACTTCTGCGCGACCAAGAGGTGCGCGCCCGCTGGTTCCGGCGAAGATAACGTCTTCCATTTTTCCGCCGCGAAGAGACTTTGCGCCTTGTTCACCCATAACCCAAGTGAGGGCATCTACAACGTTAGATTTTCCAGAGCCGTTTGGGCCGACGACGCAGGTGATGCCTGGTTCAAGGCGAAGCGTCGTTGCCGACGCGAAGGATTTAAATCCTTTAAGCGTCATACTCTTTAAATACACGGCGTAAACCTACCGTTTAGGTGGCGTCTTTATGTACGTGACGCGAGTGAAGTACTACTTGAGGGTTGCGAGAATTTCGTAGGCAGAACGCGCCGCTGATTGCTCTGCTTCGCGTTTGCTCTTACCGATGCCTTGCGAAACTGCTTCGCCTGCGACCATCGCTACTGCGGTAAAACTCTTATCGTGATCTGGGCCTTCTTCGGTTACTAAATATTCGAGGGTGCCTTTACCGAGAGATGAAACTAATTCTTGGAGCGCCGTCTTTCCATCAAGGCCTGCGCCCTTTGCCATTGCGCTTTCCATGGTCTCTTTGATCAGTGCGCGAACTACAGTTGTCGTAGTTGCAAATCCGCACTCCAAATAGATTGCACCAATTAAAGCTTCTAGGGCATCGGCCAATAGCGAGTTCTTATCGCGGCCACCGGTTACTTCTTCACCTTTTCCGAGGCGAATGTATTTACCTAGTTCGAGGGTGCGCGCAATATCTGCGAGCGCGCGCATATTTACTATTCCAGAACGAAGTGGAGATAAACGTGATTCATCTAAATCTGGATAGCGGAGATAAAGCTCTTCAGTAACGATTAAGCCCAGAACTGAATCACCTAAAAATTCTAAACGTTCATTTGTTTCTTTAGCACCGGACTCATATGCAAATGAGCGGTGGGTAAAAGCTAACTCGAGCAATTCGGGCTTTAACGAGATCCCGAGTTGCGCAGTTAAAGAAGAGAACAGATCAGACCTCGAGAACCTGGCGGCGGTTATATGTTCCGCAGGTTGGGCATGCTGTATGTGTGAGCTTTGGCTGCTGGCACTGTGGGCATGCTGCAAGTGATGCTGCAGTTGTCTTCCACATTGAGCGGCGTGAGCGTGTCTTCGAACGAGACATCTTTCGCTTTGGAACTGGCACGGTAATCGTCCTTAATCTCTTTTAAACCTATTGGTAAAAATTGGCTTAACTCGGTTAGGAGGTAAGTATCCCTTATTCATCCGATTTCTTAAAATCCAGCCCAGCCAACCCTGCCCAACGAGCGTCGATCGCCTCGTGTTGGTGGCCCTCAGGCAGATCTGCCCACTTCTGACCGCAATCTGGGCAGAGCCCTAGGCAATCTTCGGAGCAGAGCGGGTTGATTGGAAGATCTAATACAACGGCATCTCGAATAGGGGGCTCGAGATCCATAACATTGCCATCCATCCAGAGTTCGTCATCTTCTTCCAGATCTACGTCGTCATCAGATGCGCGCTTAGATTTCTTACCCTTCTTACCGGAATCTTTACTCGGTTCGTATCGATAAAGCTCTTGGATTTTTCGTTCGACGGTAATTTCAACTGGATCTAGGCAGCGAATACATTCGCCTTTTGCAACGGCATAAAGATCCGCACTCAGTAATACGCCTTCAGTTACCGATTCGAGACGAATATCGAGCTCGATGACATCTCCTGCAGGAATACTGACCAGCGGAACGCCAATCGGCTCGAGAATTTCGAGATCTAACTGGTATTCCTTCATCTCCCCCGCACGACGTGGAAGTTCGTGGGTATGAAATTGAAATACCTGCGATGCCTTAGACATAGTTATTTAGCGCTTTTCGTGAGGTTAATTATCGTCAGCTAATTGCGACAAGACATCTTTATCGTTTGCGCCATCTAGACGTTCGCGACCACGTGCGACCGCATCCATAGTTTTATTTAAAATTACCTCAAGAGTTGCTAAGCGGCCGTCGATATAGCTTTCAACCTCTGCACGCTCATCTGCGGCGAGTGCACGTGCATCGTCAAGAATCCGCTGTGCCTCATCGCGCGCGGCTTGAACAATTGCAGTCTGTTCGATCATGCGAGCGACTTCTTCACGAGCCGAAGCGATCATTTGTTCTGAAGCAGAGCGACCTTCTTCAATTAAATTATCACGCTGCGCCAAGATATCTTCGGCGGAGAAAAGATCTTGCGGCAAGGCAACTCTTGCCCCATCCAAGATTTCTAGAATTTCACCACGGTGGACTACGCAAGATGCGGAAAGTGGAACTCCACGCGCTTCCTCGATAAGAGTGATCGCAGTGCTGAGCTTTTCAATTGAATCCATTTTACTTCCCTGCTACTCGTGCTTTGAGGGCATCATTTACGACGCTTGGAACCATAGAGGATACATCGCCACCGAAATGTGCGAGCTCTTTGACAATTGATGAAGATAGAAATGAATGAGATGGCGCAGTTGCCATGAACATTGTTTCTACACCTGAACCTTGCAAGTTAACTTGGGCCATCTGCAACTCGTAGTCGAAGTCAGTCACTGCGCGCAATCCCTTGACGATTGCTTGAATTGAGTTCTCTTTACAGAAATCAACCAGCAGCCCATGCCAAGAATCAACCTTTACATTCGAAAACTTCGAGGTTGTTTTGCGAATCATTTCCATGCGCTCTTCAACGGTAAATAACGATGCCTTGGTTCGGTTTTCTAATACGGCAACAATTACTTCATCGAATTGGCCGCTGGCGCGCTCGATGATGTCGAGGTGGCCAAAGGTGACCGGATCAAATGATCCAGGGCATACGGCGCGCTTCATGGAGTAAACGCTAGCAACGATCGGCTTTGTAATCCATTTTCAGGCTCAAAGTTCGACTGGAACCCCATAGAAAATGGTCGCCTGGCCATAATTCTTTTCACGCAAGTGTTCATAACCATCTGGCCAAGAAATTTCTTTAACTCTCGAATTTCGCTCAACCGCAATTAGCGCTTGCGGATGAAGAAACCCACCCTCGCGCAATTGGATTAACGTTTCAATTACATCAATATCTTCAACGTCATATGG
>WLLM01000089.1 GCA_009700715.1 Actinomycetota bacterium | reverse complement strand
TCAGACGCTACGAGCGCGTTAATGGTTAACTGACCCATAGTTGGTTGGCAGTCGATCAAAATAACGTCGTAACGATCTTTAAGGCGGCCAAGTGCGCGCTTTAAATATTGTTGTCCGCCAATTTCAGCACCAAGAGTGGTTTCTGCTGTACCCAAATCTCGGTTAGCTGGAAGAAAATCAAGATTTGCTACAGATGATTTAAGAACGATTTCATCGATGTTGGCATCAGGTGTCATAAGTGCGTAGTAAACGGTGTTCTCAAGTGGCAGTGCGTGTGCGTTAACGCCGAGGCCAAGAGATAAACCGCCCTGTGGATCGAAGTCGACTAGTAATACTCGACGACCGAGTTCGGCAATAGCTGCACCTAAGTTGATAGTTGTAGTTGTCTTACCTACGCCACCCTTTTGATTAAAGATCGAGATGACTTTGGCAGATTCGCCTTCAACTGGAGCTGGTGGAATTCGGAAGTTCTGGGGTTCGCGCCCGAGAAGTGTGGCGGTAGTTGCCACATCATCATCAAATGTCGATTTAGCGTTCAAGCGAGAAACCTCTTTCTGTTGGCGCGACTCTACGCTCCATGCGCAGATTTGAGCAAGTAACGAAGTAAGGTTCGCAGGTGGATATCGAGAGTCAGAGCGGGGATGCGATCGCAACGATCGAGAGTTCGCCCTTTAACGTCCACCTAGATAACTTCGATGGTCCATTCGATCTGCTCTTGCAGCTCATCTCGCGCCACAAGATGGATATAACTGAAGTCTCCCTAAGCATCGTCACCGACGAATTCATCGCCTTTATCCGCGCCCTTGAGGCATCCGGTGAGGGCTGGCGCCTTGATCAGGCAACTGAATTCCTCGTAATCGCCGCTACCTTGCTCGACCTAAAGGCGGCGCGTCTTCTGCCTAGCGGTGAAATTGAGGATGAAGAAGATCTGGCGCTCCTTGAAGCCCGAGATATCCTCTTTGCCCGATTGCTCCAGTACCGCGCCTTTAAAGAGATCGCCGCGACCTTCGCAGCTCGCATCGAGGCGGCCGATAAATCCTTCGCCCGCGTCGTTGCCCTTGATCCAGCGCTCTCAGCGCTGCTACCTGAGGTTCTAATCGGCGTCGGCGCCCCACGCTTTGCCGCAATCGCCGAGCGCGTATTGACGCCTAAAACCCCACCTGTAGTCGCCGTGGAGCACCTCCATACGAGCTTGGTGAGCGTGACTGAAGAGTCCAGGCGGGTTGTCGAAGCCCTTCGCAAGTCCCGAACCCTAAGTTTTAGAAATCTCTGCTCAGACGCTGATTCAACCCTGGTGATCGTGGCCAGGTTTTTGGCTCTGCTCGACCTTTACCGCCAGGGAGCCTTACGTTTTGAACAGGTGATCGCCCTCGGTGAGCTGCAGATCAGTTGGACCGGCTCAGATGAAGGCGAGGTTGCCGCCTCAGATGAGTTCGATATCCCAGTCTCGCTGCTGGATGATGAAGAGATCGCAGAAGCCGTGGCCGAAACCCCCGAATTAATTGAAGAAAATGAGACAGAAGGTGGAGAAAATGTCTAATCCAGAACTCGAGCGTTCCATAGAGGCGATCCTAATGGTCGTCGATGAGCCGGTTACGGAGCTAACCCTGGCGGCTGTTCTTGAGCAGACCGTCGATGAGGTTGTAGCAGCCCTGGAAAATTTACTTGGTTCGTACGAAGGACGTGGATTCACCCTCAAGGCGATCAACGGAGGATGGCGCTTCTACAGCCATCCGGAGTGCTCAACTGTGGTTGAGAAGTTTGTTCTAGATGGTCAGCAGAACCGCCTGACCCAGGCGGCGTTGGAAACGCTCGCGGTGATCGCCTACCGCCAGCCAGTTTCAAGAGCCCGCGTCTCTGCCATCCGTGGCGTAAATGTCGAGGCGGTTATGAAGACCTTGGTTACTCGCGGCTTGGTCGAGGAATCCGGGCTTGAGCCTGAAACTGGAGCGATTCTCTACAAGACGACTAGCTACTTCTTAGAACGCTTGGGCCTTAACTCGCTCAACGATCTTCCAGCTCTGGCGCCATACCTTCCAGACCTCGATCGCCTCGATGAGGTCCTTGAATCCCTTACCGATTAAGGCCGATTTACCGCCTCGCAGAGCTGTTTTGACCCTTCGCCTTACGCTGGCGTAGACTCGCCGTTGGTTGGGGGAGCGCCCCCGCTAATTGCTTAAATCTGACTGTCGAGAATGGATAGCCAAATGGCCGAAATGCGCCTAAATAAAATAATTGCCGATGCCGGTATTACTAGCCGCCGTGGCGCCGATGAACTAATCATGGATGGTCGCGTTAGCGTCGATGGCTTTATCTGTCGAGAGCTAGGAGCGAAGTTTGACCCGCAATTGGTCAAAGTCATGGTTGATGGTGAGACAATTACTAGATCTTTGACTAAGTCTTATCTTGTACTTCATAAACCAAAGGGTGTTTTGTCAACGATGTATGACCCCGAAGGACGCCCATCTCTCGCTGACTTTATTGATCTTCGGAAGGAGCGCCTCTTCCACGTGGGACGGTTGGATAAGGATTCAGAAGGGCTAATTCTGCTCACAAATGATGGTGATTTGACCTTCCGTGCTACCCATCCATCCTTTGGACTGGAGAAGACCTACATAATTGAGTTTGATGGGAAGTTGCCGGCTGGAGCAGAAAAAACCCTACTTAAGGGAATTGAGCTAGAGGATGGAATCGGCCGAGTCCTCTCCTTCAAGCAACTTAGCCCCCAGTGGATTGAGGTCACTATCCATGAAGGCAGATATCACATCATCCGACGTTTAATGGAGGCAGTTGATGTGGTCGTGCTTCGACTGATCCGTACCAAGTTTGGACCGATCTCCCTGGGAGATACGCCCGAGGGTAGATGGCGAGATCTAAATGGAGGCGAACTGGCAAACCTACAAAAGGCTTTAAATCTTTAAGGTTTTATCGGTTTTGTATTTATTAAGCCATTTACCGTTTTATCAATAATAATTTTTCAGGAGCGTTAAAAATTAATTTATCGATATTTACTCTCAAATTAGTGCGTAAATCATTCTGCAATTATTGTTTTATCGATAATTCATTTGGAGCCCTTCGCGCAGGTTCTCGGGAACTACTGGGGTTATGATCGAGCAAAAGAATTGAAAGCGTTATCTAGATATATCGATAAAACGCGTTATATATAACCTCTTGAGTAAAGGTGAAAGGGTAGTATTAATACATGTCTACGGTACGAGCGATCCGCGGAGCCATTCAGGCTTCTGCCAATTCTGCGCAAGCTATTGATGAGGCTACTAAAGAGCTTTTAGCCGAAATATTGCGAGCCAACTCACTGACCGCCGATGACTTTATCTCCGTTATCTTCACCGTCAGCCCGGATCTAAATGCTGCTTTTCCCGCAAGTTCGGCTCGAGAGCTCGGCTTTACCGATGTTCCTCTACTCTGCTCAGTAGAGATCGGGGTCCCAGGTTCACTTGAGCGCACCATTCGCATCATGGCCCATGTCGAAAGTGATCTAAAAAAGGCTGAAATCAACCATATCTACCTAGGCGGAGCGAAGGTTTTACGCCGAGATATCGCCCAATAAGGATCGATCCCGTGGCCAAAAGTGAAGGAAAAGGCTTCGCCTCGATCCGAATTATCGGTTCCGGGCTAATCGGAACCTCAATTGGATTGGCTCTAGCTGCGCGCGGAGTTAAAGTAGAGATGCTTGATCGTGATCGGCTGGCGCAAAATTTGGCTCAAGATCTAATGGCTACGAGTAAATCCGATAACCCTGAGGTAATCCTCTTCGCTGTTCCGGCCAGCGCCATCTCTGAGCTTTTCGTGGCTGAATATAAGTTAAACCCAGAATCGAAATTTATAGATATCGCTAGCGTTAAGACTAAACCTCCGGTAGAGATATCGAAATTTTCAGGCGCGGCATCCCGTTTTCTAGCCACCCATCCAATGGCAGGGCGCGAGGTCGGGGGAGCGGCAAGTGCTAGAGCAGATCTATTCGAGGGGCGCTCATGGATCTATTGCCCAGAGTATTCCGATGGCGCCAAAGTTGATCCAGATGTAGTTGAAGCTGCGCTCTGGTTGATTACCTCATTAGGGGCGAGCCCGATATCGATGAACGCCTCAGACCACGACTCAGCCGTTGCCCTGGTCTCGCATCTTCCGCAGATCGTCTCTTCACTTCTAGCCGCCCAGTTATCTAACGGCAAGGCGGGTGATCTAGAACTTGCCGGAGCCGGGCTTCGTGACACCACGCGCATAGCGGCCTCAGATAGGGCGCTTTGGAAAGAGATCATTGCAAGTAATTCTTCACAAATATTGCCGCTATTAATAAATCTACAAAACGATCTTGCATCGCTTATTTCAAAGATCGATGATCCAGAAGAAGTTGGCGCGATGATCGCTAAAGGAAATCAAGGACGAGCACTGATACCTGGAAAGCACGGCGGGAAAGCTC
>WLLM01000088.1 GCA_009700715.1 Actinomycetota bacterium | reverse complement strand
GCAACGCCGCGCTTAAATGACATCCAGTAAATCTTGCCGTTGCGATCTACTTCAGCATCAAGACGTTCGGCAAGTGCGTTTACAACTGATGCACCTACACCGTGAAGACCACCGGATGCTGCATATGATCCGCCGCCGAACTTTCCGCCTGCGTGTAGCTTTGTAAGAACAACTTCAACGCCAGTTAATCCAGTCTTTGGTTCTTTATCTACTGGAATGCCGCGACCATCATCGTGTACTTCAACAGAGCCATCTGCCTCTAAATTGATTTCAATCTTCTTGCAGTGGCCTGCAAGTGATTCATCTACTGAGTTATCAATAATTTCCCAGAGACAGTGCATGAGCCCGCGTGAATCGGTTGAACCGATATACATACCTGGACGTTTACGAACAGCATCAAGGCCCTCGAGAACTGCGAGGTCTTTAGCGGTATAGGAATCTTCGGCGTCGCCAAGCGCGGTGAGATCTAGCTGATCTCCGGCGTCATTTGATTTCTTGGTGGCCACGGGGGCAAAGGCTATCGGCGTAGTTGCAAAGATCTCGCGCTAACGCGCCGTATTAGTCTCAAATATTGGTAATTTCCATCTTTATGGTGAAAAACGGGAAAAGTTTGTGGATTGCAACACAAAATTAACAATCTTTTCCCATTTATTTCCTGCGGGGAATAATCAGACATGGTTTGATGTTCCATAAGAAGTACCACTTCCCACCTAAGCGAATGGAGAGCGCGATGACCGAGCAAGTAATCCTCGAATCCACACCTCTTAATGCTCTAGATCGTTGCGATCGTTGCGGCGCTCAGGCATATGTGCGAGCAACCCTCGCAACAGGTGGAGAGCTTATGTTCTGTGCACACCACGGCAAGGAATACGCTGAAAAGCTAAAGGCTGTGGCAGTTGCAATCCAAGACGAGACCGATCGCTTGGTTGAATCAAAGAATTAATTAATTAATCTTTATTAAGAAGACCCTTGTGCGATCCGTCGCAGAAGGGTTTTTCTTTTGATTGGCCACAACCGCAGAACTTTGGGTTCGCAAGAGTTTCCAGCATATTGCCTTCAGCATCGACCATTTCGACTTCACCGGTGATGCGGATTGAACCGCTCTTCGGATTAATGAAGACCTTTGGCTTATCCATTTAGGCTGGTTTTAATCTAGATAATCGCGAAGTGATTGCGAACGTGATGGGTGGCGCAACTTCGACATTGTCTTAGATTCGATCTGACGGATACGTTCGCGAGTAACCCCGTGAACCTTGCCGATCTCATCAAGTGTCTTTGGCTGACCATCTGTAAGTCCGTAACGAGCCTTAATTACATCTGCTTCACGGTTGGTTAGGCCACCAAGGACCTGCATCAACTGTTCTTGCAAGATTGTGAAAGTTACAGATTCTTCCGGCTTAACCGCTTCAGAGTCTTCAATGAGATCTCCGAACTCAGAATCTCCTTCTTCACCAAGTGGTGTGTGAAGTGAAATTGGTTCGCGGCCGTACTTCTGAACTTCGACAACCTTTTCAGGTGTCATATCAAGTTCTTTAGCGAGCTCTTCAGGAGTCGGTTCGCGGCCGAGATCTTGCAACATCTGGCGCTGTACGCGAGCCAACTTGTTGATGACTTCAACCATGTGAACTGGAATACGGATTGTGCGAGCCTGGTCTGCCATCGCACGTGTGATCGCCTGACGGATCCACCATGTTGCATATGTTGAGAACTTGTAACCCTTTGTGTAGTCGAACTTTTCAACTGCACGGATAAGACCGAGGTTTCCTTCTTGAATTAGATCAAGGAACAACATGCCGCGACCGGTGTAACGCTTTGCAAGAGATACAACGAGACGAAGGTTTGCTTCAAGCAAGTGGTTCTTGGCGCGCTTGCCATCTTCAACGATCCACTCGAGTTCGCGCTTTAACTTCTTCTCCATCTTCTTATCTTCTTTAAGCTTTTCTTCAGCAAATAAGCCGGCTTCGATACGTGTTGCTAGCTCTACTTCGAGTTCTGCGTTAAGAAGTGCAACGCGGCCGATCTGCTTGAGGTAATCCTTAACTGGGTCAGCCGTTGCACCGGCAGTCATAACTGTCTGCGCAGGAGCATCATCTTCTTCAGAGGCCTTAAGTGTGAAGGCGTTTTCTTCATTGCCTGATGCTTCTTCAGCGAGGTTTACAACGCGTGGCTGATTAGATTTATCTTCAGCTTCGGTATCGATGATTTCGGCAACTTCAGCGATAAGAGTTTCTACATCTTCAAGTTCTACTTCTTCAACAACGATCTCGTTGCCTTCATCATCTAGAACTACTGCTGCTTTGCCAGCCTTCGCTTCGCTCTTGGCAGGTGCTGCGGCAACGGGTGCTGGAGGTGGTGCAATAAGTGCGAGCTGTGCCTTAGATAAAATTCGTGATGCACCGCCAAGGCCTGCTTTACGCGCCTTCTCTGATTCAGTTGTAATAACTTCATCTAGGTGGCGAGCTTCTTGGGCGAGCGCTAAAAATTCTTTCTTAACCGCTTTGCGATAATTATCGATACCGCTTGCGGCAAGTGAATCGACGATCTCTTTGTGGCGAGCGACGTCGTTCTTTAGGTTTACAAGTTGTTGTACTTCCTTGGCAGATAAATCTTTCTTCAGGGCAACTTTTACGGGCTTAACAGGCTTAACTGGCTTCGGCGCTGCAACCTTCTTTACCGGCTTGGCAGCAACTTTCTTGGCTGGCGCTTTCTTAACAGGTGCCTTCTTCGCTGCGACCTTCTTCGCTGGAGCCTTCTTTACAACAGCTTTCTTGGCAACAGCTTTCTTTGCAGGTGACTTCTTTGCAGGCTTTGCTGACTTCGCTGCTTTCACCTTGTTTTTGAGCGCACTAAATACAGCCACAATTGTCCTTTGGTTTTTTCGAACTATCTTCGAAACTTTTGTTTCGAACTGCTCGAAGCGATGTCTATATTATACTCAAGGCTTGGCGGATTGCGGCGCCAACTGACTCAGATTCCACCAAAAAGCCATCGTGTCCAAAGTCCGATGAGATCGTAATTAGCGGTTGTGCCTTCGGAACGAGCTCTGCAACCTCAACCTGAAGTCGAGGTGGGAAGAGGCGATCGGTATCAATTGAGACCACAACCGCCGGAATCTTGATCGATTCGAGCGCTGCGACAACTCCCCCTCGGTCGCGACCGACATCATGGGATGCCATCGCCGAAGTAAGCGAGATATAGGTATTGGCATCGAAGCGTTTGGCCAATTTATCGGCCTGATGATCTAAATATGACTCAACGGCATAGCGTCCAGTGTCATCGCCCTGCATTTGGCGACCAAAGCGCACATCCATCTCAGATTCGGTGCGATAAGTAAGGTGCGCGATGCGACGTGCGATGCCCAGACCTTCGATTGGCCCATTGGCTTGCTCGTAATAATCACCGCCATTGAAATTTGGATCGCTCTTGATCGCGCGGATTTGCACCGAGAATCCACCGATCTGATCGCCAGTTGCAACAGCTGATGAACCAATGGTGCATATTGCACCGACGCGGTCGGGATATTGAATAGCCCATTCGAGCGAGCGCATTCCGCCAAGGGAAGGTCCAACTGCCAATAGGTACTTCTTAATACCAATCGCATCGGTAAATAAAAGTTCCGCAGCAGCCATATCGCGCACAGTTACAACCGGAAAGCGAGATCCATAACGTTTGCCATCTGGAGCGATGCTGGATGGACCAGTACTTCCCTGACATCCACCGATTACATTGGGACAGACGATGAAATATTTATCGGTATCAAATGGCAGACCCGGGCCAACCATATTTGGCCACCAGCCTGTTACATCAGACCAACCGGTCATCGCATGGTTAATTAAAATCGCATTATCTTTTGCAGCGCTTAGCGTGCCCCAAGTTTGATAAGCGATGGTTATATCCGGCAAAGTCTCGCCGTTTTCAAGTAAGAGAAAACCGATCTTTATAAATTTACGATCTCCAGGATCATGGCTTTCTAACCATGCGCCAGTAACAGCGGTGGTTATCTCTTTGTTGTGAGACTTTTCTGAGTAAGACATTTAATTCCTTCACGCACTTGCTTACATCGTGCGATGTAAACCTGGTCGTCACCCGGAGCACCCCACCGCGGTGGAGGGTTGCCGTCTAATCAGCCGGGGCTATCGATTAGAGCTCGTGACCTGGTGGTAAGTCTAACCCAAAAATTCCTGCGCAGACTTTGGGATGAAGTTCTCGCCGCATCGCTGCAAAGGAAGCAGGCGGCCAACCTGCGGTAAAGACGCGGCGAAGTAAGAGCGCCAGAGAATAACCATTTGCATCTTCGAGGGCGCGATCTAGCGCGCGATGGGCAAGTGCGCCATCACCGCTTTCATATGCCAGCGCAGCACACAGCGATGCGATCGGTGCCACATACCCACTTGGTGCGATGCGCATTAAGTGGCGCCACATCTGAAAGTAAGTTTCAACGCTGCCTTCGTCATGGCTACCAAGTGCGAAATCACGAACTTGGAT
>WLLM01000087.1 GCA_009700715.1 Actinomycetota bacterium | reverse complement strand
AGATAAACGCCAAGCACGGCTTAAGAATTTAACCGAACCAGATGGTGAAACATCGGCCCAATCAACATCATCTTCAGGTGGGCCAGAGAAGACCATTGATAAACGAATGGCATCAACGCCATGGTTTTCGAGTTCGTCGGAGAGGCGAACCAAGTTGCCGCGAGATTTAGACATCGCAGATCCATCCATCACAACCATGCCTTGATTGAGCAGGCGAGTAAATGGTTCGGTAAATCCGAGCATTCCGATGTCATGTAAAACCTTGGTGAAGAAGCGTGAATAAAGCAGGTGCAAGATCGCGTGGGTTACGCCGCCAACGTATTGATCAACGGGTAACCAAGTGTCGATATCAGCGCGCGAGAAAGGTTCGTTGTGATTTGTTGATGATGGATAACGAAGGAAATACCAAGATGAATCTACGAAGGTATCCATAGTGTCGGTATCGCGCAGCGCTGCCGCCCCGCACTTTGGACAAGAGGTATTTACCCATTCAGTTGCTGCAGCAAGTGGTGACTGTCCCTTTGGCTTTAGATCAAGGCCCTTAGCATCAGGAAGCGTTAAAGGTAATTGATCTGCCGGAACTGGGACTTCACCACACTTTTCGCAGTGAACGATTGGAATTGGTGTGCCCCAGTAACGCTGGCGCGATACGAGCCAATCGCGCAAACGATAATTTCGCGCTGATTTTCCTAAACCGTCAGCTTCTAACTGCTTATTAATTGCAGCGATCGCCTCAGCTTTATTTAAGCCATTTAGTGAACCAGAGTTAATTAACTTGCCATCGCCAGTTGTGGCAACGCCGGTTTCGGTTGGATCTTCTTCATCAGTCTGCACAACGGTGCGGACTGGCAATTTCATAGCGCGCGCAAAATCTAAGTCGCGTTGATCGTGTGCTGGAACAGCCATAATCGCGCCGGTTCCGTAATCAGCTAAAACATAATCAGATGCCCAGATAGGTAACTTCTCACCATTTACTGGGTTAATTGCATAACGTTGTAAGAAGACGCCGCTCTTTGGGCGATCTGTTGCAAGGCGATCGATATCAGATGCCGCTTTTACAGATTCAAGATACTTTTTAAATTCGCCTTCGGCGGGTGTGCCAGCAGCAAGTTCTGCGGCGAGTTCAGAATCGACGGCAACCACCATAAAGGTAGCGCCGTACAAAGTATCGGGGCGGGTTGTGTAAATGGTTACTGGTTCGGTGCGGCCTTCGATTACAAAGTTAACATTTGCACCTTGCGAACGTCCGATCCAGTTGCGCTGCATCGTTAAGACTTTATCGGGCCAGTTGCCTTCGAGTTCTTTCATATCATCGAGCAAGCGGTCGGCGTAATCAGTGATCTTGAAATACCACTGGTTTAACTTCTTCTTAGTTACTGCGGTATCGCAACGTTCGCAGAGTCCGGCGACAACTTGTTCGTTTGCAAGAACTGTCTGGCAGCTTGGGCACCAGTTAACGGCGCTATCTTTACGGTAAGCCAATCCGCGCTTATGTAGCTCGATAAATAACCATTGGTTCCATTTGTAATACTCGGGGTCGCAAGTATTAAAGACGCGATCCCAGTCGAAAGAACAGGCGTAGCGTCGCATCGAAGCTTTCTGGGTTGCGATGTTTTCGTAAGTCCAGATGCGCGGATCTTCGTTGCGCTTAATCGCTGCGTTTTCGGCAGGCAATCCAAAGGCATCCCAACCGATTGGGTGCATGACGTTAAAACCTTTTTGAATCCAGTAACGCGCAATTACATCGCCAAGTGCGTATGCCTCAGCGTGACCCATATGAAGATCACCTGATGGATAAGGAAACATATCTAAGACATATTTCTTAGGGCGCTTATCGTCTGGGCGTCCAGATTTAAATGGCTCTATCTGATCCCATATTGGTAGCCACTTTTCTTGCACATAGGCGAAGTCATACGCAGCATGCGTTTGTTCATCGCGTGGAGTGGTCATCTGCGTAGTTTATCGGGCTTTAGCCCCAAGTAACGCCAGTCAATTCTTCGCTAACGCTCCACAATTGCGCCGCTAATCGTTGATCGTATGCAATTGCTGCGGCGCGAGTGAGTTTTGGAAAACCGCGCATCTCCATAAATCCATCGGGGCCGATATATGAGGCGCCGTAAAGTCCAGGATATGTAGCCGCGCACAGAGTAGGGAGCGCTCCACGACCTGCGCTCTGCGCAAATATTGCATTTGCTAAGGCGCCGGCGCGATCTTGCACCGTTGCTCCACTAATTAAATTAGTCGCGGCATAACCTGGGTGAGCAGCAACCGCTTCAATCCCCCAGCCATTGCGACTACTGCGGCGTTCAAATTCGTGGATAAAAAGTAAATTAGCCAACTTGCTTAGCGCGTATGCCGACCAAGGGTTGTATGCGCCAATACCGCGAGAGCGATTGCGCAGATCATCTTCGGTGATATTGGAAATGCGTGCAGCGCGATGCATCTGTGACGAAACGGCAACGATTCGATGGCTTACCTTTTCGCGCAGCAAGCCAGCAAGTGCAAAATGCCCCAGATGGTTGGTGCCCATCTGCATTTCAAATCCATCTTTGGTTAGCGAAAATGGCGTTGCCATTACCCCCGCATTAAGAATTAAGACATCAACCGGTTTTGTAAATTCTTTTGCAAAATTCTTAACTGAAGCAAGGTCGGCTAAATCAAGCAGCTTGTAATCAACGCGCTCCTTGGCGATTTCGGCAACTACTGCAGCGCCTTTTGCGGCATCGCGTGCGGTGATAGTTACGTGTGCGCCTGCGCGAGCGAGTTCAAGTGCGGCCTCTTTACCGATGCCACTGGTGCCGCCGGTGATTAAAAATGATTTACCTGTTAAATCCCCGATATCGGCTGCGTTCCAGCCACGTGGAATTGTGGTGACGTTAGACATTTATTTCCTAACCTAAAGAATCAAATAACTTAATTGAAATGTGAGTGGAGATAAGGGGATTCGAACCCCTGACCTCTTCCATGCCATGGAAGCGCGCTACCAACTGCGCCATATCCCCGAACTTTGCGAGAGGGTAACTCTAGCGCACATGATCTGGCACATCAGCGCCAGATTCTTCACCGAAAACGGGCTCCAAGATAGAACCGGCGTTATGTTCGGCTAAATGCCAACCCTTTGGACTGGTCTGCAAAATAGACCAACGCGCATTTGAAAGCCCGCCAATCTTTCCCCAATGCGCCATCGGCAGATGTAAATAATGACCGATCAAACAACGCGCAGTACCGCCATGAGTTGCAACAACAACTAATTGATTTTCTTTATCACCTAAGAACTCATCGATGGCGGCGCTGGCGCGAGCTGCTACTTCGCTGCGACGTTCACCGATTGTTCCAGCGGGGTTGTCGTTGCCATCAATCCAACGTACAAAATTTTCTAAATCTACGGCGCGATTTTCGGCGCCCGTCTTGCCTTCCCAATGTCCGCCGTTTGTTTCGCGCAGACGTTCGTCTACTAGTACTTCCATATTTACGATTTCACCAAGTTTTGAAGCGGTGACGCGTGCGCGAGAAAGATCGCTACTTAAAATCGCAGTTGGTTCCATGCCAGCAATAATTGGTGCAGCAAGCTCTGCTTGGTAAATACCGACGCTATTTAAATCAATATCAGAATGGCCTTGGAAACGGTTTACGACGTTCCAATCTGTTTGGCCATGGCGCCAGAGCAGAATGCGATTGTTCTTACCTGCCATCTGCCACAGTTTCCTTTACGACATCGAGTTCGATTGTTGGGCAATCATTCCAGAGACGATCGAGCATGTAATAACGACGAAGCTCGCTACTTTGAATGTGTACAACTAGATCTGAGTAATCAAGGAGAACCCATTCATCGGTACCTTCGCGACGCGCTGGTTTTTCGCCGATAAGACGGAGTTTTTCTTCTACTTCATCAGCGATCGCATCAACCTGACGGATATTTGCGCCAGTTACGATGAGAAAAACTTCAGAAAGCACCATCTGATCTGAAAGATCAACGGCGATCATCTCTGTGCCAAATTTTTCAGCGGCAGCACGGGCTGCAACTTGGGTCAGCTCAATAACGCTTTTACTTGCGGGCATAGAGGTTGTGCTCCTTTATATAAGCGGCTACATGTGGCGAAACTTTTTCAAATTCACCAGCGCGCACTGCAGTTGCAGAAACGTTGAGCGCATTGATATCCAGATTCGGCGAACCTGGAAATTCTGGGCGATCGATAACAATAAAGTCGACCATATCCTGTAATTCGTTGCTGCGATGCCAGTCGCTAATTTTGCTAAAGGCATCCGTACCAAGAATTAACAAGATCTGGTCATCTGGATAAGTCTGAGCTACGGCTTCAACGGTATCGATGCTGTAGCTGGGACCCATGCGCAGAATTTCAATTGGGTTTACTTCAACTTTTGCGGCTATCTCTGGCGATAAATCTTTAAGTGCGGCCTGGCACATTGCTCGACGATCTTGTCCGGATGCAACTGGTTCGTTATCGCGCAACCTTGGCTGGCCTGCAGGAATAAGCATGATGCGATCGGCAATATCGCGGCTAAGGATTTCGGTGATGACATGGAGATGGCCTATATGGATAGGGTCAAATGTTCCGCCGTAGAGTGCGAGCTT
>WLLM01000086.1 GCA_009700715.1 Actinomycetota bacterium | reverse complement strand
GTGAACGAAGTTAAGTCCCGCCATTTGTTCGTGGCCAACTTCAGGGTTAAGGCCAACGAGTTCTGGATGATCGAGTGTGTAAATAAAGGCAAGTGCGTGGCCAATTGTTGGCAAGAAGATATCGCCACGTGGTTCGTTTGGTTTTGGTTCAATTGCAAATTTAATCTTGTAACCATTATCTAAAACATATTGGCTAAGCACGTTAAATGCTTCGCGCATACGCTCGTGCGCAACGTAAGCATCCTTTGCCGCATCTGATTCAGCGCCTTCGCGACCGCCCCAGCAAACGTAAGTATGTGCACCGAGTTCGACCGCAAGTTCAATATTGCGCATCGCTTTGCGGAGTGCATAACGGCGAATATCGCGATCATTGCTAGTAAATGCGCCATCTTTAAATACGGGATGAGAGAAGAGATTTGTTGTCGCCATTGGAACTTGCATTCCGGTTTCGGCAAGAGCTTTCTTAAAGCGATCAATATGTCCACGACGTGATGCATCATCGCTGCCGAATGGAATCAAATCATCATCATGGAATGTCACACCGTATGCACCGCGTGCAGCGAGTTCGTTAACTGTGCGCACGGGATCGAGCGCACCACGAGTGGCATCTCCAAATGGATCACGCGCTTGCCAGCCGACGGTCCAAAGTCCAAAGGTGAACTTATCTGCTGGGGTTGGTGTCAATGACATGTAACTTCCTCACTTCTTCGCTGCATGAGCGCGCTGTGCGGGCGAGAAAACCCGAAATTTTGTATAAGGCGAACTTACCTCTAACCTATGCACCAGTACATGAGTTTTTTATAACATTCTCATGACGCTCCAGCGGGAGTGGTGAAATGGCAGACACGCAAGTCTTAGGAACTTGTGCTTCGGCGTGCGGGTTCAAGTCCCGCCTCCCGCACCAGAGTTTTTATTTAAGATTGAAAAAAAGGTCCAGATATTCATGGCTAAGCAATCTCCAGCAAAGATCAAGAAGTTGCGGGGCGAAGCCATGCGGGCAGCCGCTCAACGCAAAGCCGAAAAATCTAAGAGCAACTGTGGAGTTACAAACGGTGAAGTTGATTTAGATGCCTATGCAGCCGTAGATGGAGCGTGGGTAGAACTTGGGTTAGCCGCGCCAGCGCGAAGAGCGTTGATTGATGAAGGACTTTACAAAGTCAGCGATTTAAGAAAATACTCGCTAGATGCCATTAAAGATTTACATGGCATGGGACCAAATGCGATTCGCATTTTGATTACCGCAATGAAGAAGAGCGATATTTCTTTCCGAAAATAACCTAGCTGAAGATAATTAGTTGGTAATGGCCCAGGCTACGAGCGCTGCACCAAGTACTGCAAGCACTGCCATAACTTCGCGCTTTGCCAGGAAGCTATGCGTACCTTTTGCAAAAGTAATAAAAAGCATTACAAACCCTGGAATCACAATTGTCATGCTGTTCGCGAAAACTCCATCTTTACCGGTTTGGTATCGCAGATTAATTAAACCGATAGCCAAGAGAAGATAGCTGGCCATGCGGTAATTATTTAACGCATATTTAGAGAGAGTCGCTTTTGTCATGGATATATCTTACAAATGTTAAAGGGGCGCCGGTTTCCCGACGCCCCTTTAACTTTAACTATTTACTGAACGATTAGTGATCGTCCTTCATGCCTTCTGCCATTGACTTCATGCGAGCGATCTTCAAGATTGTAAGACCGAATACGCACTTAGCTAGAACGTCAGCGATTGTGTAACCAACCTGTACGCCAACGAACTGCTCTGCAGATGCCATACCTTCGCCCATACCAAGGATGTATGAAACTGGGTATACGCCCCATGTCGCGATAAGAAGGAGACGCAAGCGACCAACGGTTGCTGCAACGCCTTCTGGCTGGCGATCAAGTGACTTACCAAGCTCTACGAACAATACGTAGAGGATGTAAAGGAATGGAAGTGTTGAAAGAACACCGTAAAGGATCTGTGTGTTCTGGTCGTTTGAAATTTCACCTGGGTAACCAAGTGCGATCATCGCAGCTGAAGCTGGAACCAAACGAGTGATAAGTGACTTAGAAACTTCCTTTGCAAGTGCAAGCACTGCAATTACTTCAACAAGAAGTAGAGGAACAGTTAGTAGCCAGTCAACATAACGGTATGCCTCGTTGAATGCACCCTGGTCTCCAGAAACCTTAACTGCCATTGCTTCAGATGATTCTGAGAATGAGTTAAAGATTCTCCAGTAGTGGTAGCCAGCAATGAATGTAACCATTGATGACATAACGAGAGCGTTGCGGTACTTAGCAAGTACGCGACCTTGTGAAACGAGGGTGTAAATAGTGCATGCAAGCATGGAAACGAGTCCGAACGAGAATACGTTGTAGACCAGGTTCCACTGGTTGCTTGTTAGATTTACCATGTAAATAAGCCTCCGTGGGGTGCTTAATACTTTAAGGACCGGGCGGCCCCTAAAGCCAGAGCCGATTATGAAGTCCTCGAGGAACCTCACTGATCCGCGCTGGTAACCAATAGTGTGAACCTGTTGCGAGGAGTTCGCATCTTTACTCGCCAGTAATTTTCGACTTTTTTTCCTTGAAAAGCGGAAATTCGCGCGCATTTTCACTTTTTCTAGGGAGATCACCCCGAAACCTCCTTCCTGCGCAGACGGTTAGGCTTGGCAAATGCGCGGCCAGCTAAAAGACCTCCACTCGCACTCGGGCTTTACCGCTCTGGCAATTTCGCGCTTTATCTCAAATGTCGGCAACGGAATTTCTCCGGTTGCCCTCGCCTTCGGCGTCCTGGCCCTGCCCGGTGCAACTGGAAAAGATTTAAGTATCGTCATGGCAGCACGCATGTTTCCGATGATTGCGCTGATGTTATTCGGCGGAGTTATTGGTGATCGTTTTAAACGAAATCGGATCGTCGGTGGCGCCGACATCATCGGAAGTACTTTTGCCACTGTTAGCGCAGTCTCGTTGATCGTCAACCATTCCAGCGTCTTCTTGCTTGCCTTAATGGGCGCTCTTTTCGGAATTTTGAATGCGCTCTGGTGGCCGGCAATGTCCGGAGTCCTGCCCGAAATTTTGCCAAAAGATAAATTGCAACATGGAAACGCTGTCGTAAGCATGACTACCAATATCGGATACGTCGCGGGTGCCTTGTTGGGCGGAGTCATGGTTACCGCATTCGGATCAGGTTGGGCCCTTCTTGTAGATGCAATCAGCTTCTTCATCGCTGGAATAATTGTCTGGAACTTAGATTTACCTACGATTATTCGTGAAAACAAAAATACGGTCTTCCATGATTTAAAGACTGGTTGGAAAGAATTTAGCTCTAGATCATGGGTAGTTACTATCGTTGTTGCATTTGCCGTAATAAATGTTGCCTACGAGGCGCTACTACAAGTACTGGGGCCGCTTAACTTTGCAAAGTTAGATAACGGTCCGCAATTCTGGTCATTTAACCTTGCCGCGCTAACAATTGGGATGCTTACAGGCAGTGTCATTTCACTCAAAGTGCATTTCGGTCGCCCTTTGCTCTTTGCCATGTTAATTATTTCAGCCACTGCGATATGGGATTTCTCGCTAGCTTTAAAGACCCCTCTTTGGATATCGCTAATCTGTGCATTTCTTGCTGGTATCGCTATCGATATTTTTATGGTTATTTGGAATACATCTCTGCAATCGCATATTCCAGAAGAGTCATATTCACGCGTCGTTGCTTACGATGCTTTTGGATCGTTCGGTCTTTCACCACTTGGAATCGCTGCAGCAGGACCGCTCGCTCAATTTTTTGGAGTAAGCACAATGATTTATGTGACAGGAACAATGGCGCTGGTCGCCGCTTTGGCTTCGCTCTTAGTTAAATCAGTACGCGACCTAAAACCAGTAACAAGCGCGTAGAGTAAAGGTATGAGCAAAGAAGCGAACGAGCGCGAAAGATTGGCGGCTATAGCTCCCCCAAAGTTGCGCGGTTGGTTTCATCTAGGTGCAACTCCAGTTGTCATCATCGCTTCGTTAGTTCTCTTTATCCTAAGTAAGAATTCTTTGAAATTTGCTGTCGCACTTTATTCTTTAACTGCAATCATGCTATTTAGCGTTTCTGCTATTTACCATCGCGTTCCTTGGTCTCCCGCAAAGAAGAAGATCTGGCGTCGCTGGGATCATGCCAATATCAATTTACTTATCGCCGGTTCTTACACTCCATTCGCCGTCACCCTGCTTCATGGAAATGACCGCACTATTTTGTTAACAGTTGTTTGGGTGGGCGCATTGCTTGGCGTTGCGATGCGAATTTTCTGGGTTGGCGCACCTCGTTGGCTTTATGTCGCTAATTACCTTTTATTGGGTTGGGTAGCAATCGTTTACACGCCTCAGCTCTACGATGAAGGCGGGCTTTGGGTGCTTTTGCCGATCATCATCGGTGGATTGCTCTATTCGATAGGCGCGATCTTCTATGCCTTAAAGCGTCCTGGCAGAGCCGCAAAATACTTCGGCTTCCACGAGCTCTTTCATATATTCGTGCTCGCCGCGTGGATCTCGCAATATCTCGCTGTCTCATTCGCTATATACCGCGACTAAGTCACCCCACTTTTGGAGTCGGCGGCCTTTGCCCTAATCTAGGCACATGGCTG
>WLLM01000085.1 GCA_009700715.1 Actinomycetota bacterium | reverse complement strand
TGCTAACTCGCCGTATTTAAGACCTGCAGGAACGCGAACGGTTCGGCTCTCTTTATCGATCGCGAGTTCGGCAGACATATTTGCCAAAGAGACAGATGTCGCAGATGTATCGGCAATGTCGTTGAAACAATGTGCACTGCCCCTTGCGCGCACTTTTTCACTCGCTGCAATTAGCGATTTGAGTTCTTCTAGTGAAGTAGGTGATGCGGCTACTAAATCTTTAAAATCAACGGTTCCCGACCAGTTTTTTGCCATTAGAGGACACCTGTTGCAAGCAGAACGAGTAATAAAGATCCAAGTGCTAGGCGATAGATAATAAAAGGCTTAAAGCTCTTAGTGGTTACATATTTCAAGAGCCAAGCGATAACTGCATAGCCAATTATGAAAGCAACACTTGTGGCCACCAAAGTTTGAGGTATGGAAAACGCTTGAGTAGTTGTTTCGCCAAGTGCACCTTTTAACTCATAAAGACCGCTTCCAAACACGGCAGGCAACGCAAGTAAGAATGAATAGCGCAACGCAGCTTCGCGGCTATAACCAAGGAAACGGCCCATCGCAATGGTTGCACCAGAACGTGAAACGCCCGGAATAAGCGCTAAAGATTGGGCTAATCCGTAAAGAACTCCATGCAGTGGTGAAAGTTCATGGAGTTGGCGCTCTGACTTTCCATATTTATCGGCTGCGCCAAGGATTAAGCCAAAGACAATAAGAGTTGTAGCAATCAACCAAAGAGATCGAAAATCGGTCTTGATCACATCTTGGCCAAGATAGCCCAGTGCAACTATTGGAAGTGTGCCAACAATTATCAGCCAGCCCATGCGTGCATCGGTTTTTTCTCCACCAATCAAATCTCTACGCAAAATTTGAGAAAACCAAGCTTTGATGATTCGTAAAATATCTTTACGGAAATAGATCAAGACAGCTAGTTCGGTTCCAATTTGGGTAATTGCGGTAAAGGTTGCTCCCGGATCTTGATTGGTTCCGAATATTTCACCAGCGATACGAATGTGGGCGCTCGAAGAGATCGGAAGGAACTCCGTCAGGCCCTGCAAGATTCCGAGAAAAATTGCCTCTAGCATCGCTACCTCATGACTAAATAATTTAAAATGCACTTCGAACATGAAAAGAATAGCGAATAGAATTGAGATATGTCTGCAAAACGAGTTATTGAAGAGCTCGAGTCAAAAGCATCGAGTGTCAAGGCCTCTGAACTACAACGTTTCTTC
The DNA here is from genome assembly GCA_009700715.1 of Actinomycetota bacterium. Classification (GTDB taxonomy): domain Bacteria; phylum Actinomycetota; class Actinomycetes; order Nanopelagicales; family Nanopelagicaceae; genus Planktophila. The sequence continues at coordinate 3,399 of WLLM01000085.1, read as the reverse complement.
AAGACCGGCCCAGGTGATTACGCTGAAGGGGATATCTTCATTGGCGTTATGGTCCCGCAGACTCGCGCTATAGCTTCAGTATATAAAGATTTAGATCTTATTGAAATTGCAAAGCTTACGAAATCAGATTTTCACGAGGTTCGACTTTGCGGACTGATAATCCTGACTAATCAATATAAGAAGACAAAGGATATAAAGGTTAAGAAAAGGCTTTTTGATTTCTATATTAAAGAAGTTAAAGCGGGCAAAGTAAACAACTGGGATCTAGTTGATGTGTCTGCTCCAACAATTGGTGAATACCTTCTTCATTTAGATGATCCGATTTCACTATTGGAGAAGTTGGCCAAGAGCAGATCTCTCTGGCAACGACGTGTTTCCATGATCTTTACCTTTGCTTTCTTGTGCGCAGGCGAGCTCGAGCCAACCTATAAACTCGCTGAAATTCTTTTAGAAGATAGCCACGACTTAATGCATAAGGCTGTTGGATGGATGTTGCGAGAGATGGGTAAACGCGATCCGGCTCTTCTGCGGGCATTTTTAGAAGAACATTGCTCTGTCATGCCACGTACTGCGCTGCGGTATTCGATAGAGAAACTTCCCGAACGTGAACGCAAGAAGTGGTTGCTCACAAAGTAATCGAGTTGGTGCGCTTAGACTCTAGCCACGATGTCTATCTCGCTTATTTTGCAATTAGCCTTGATTGGTTTTCTCACAGGTATCTCCAAGACCGCAATCGGTGGGATCGGTATGGTCAATGCCGCGCTTCTTGCCAGCGTCCTTCCCGCAAAAGAATCCACCGGAGTGATGCTGATACTTCTTATAACGGGCGATCTTTTTGCGATCGGCGTCTACAAAAAACATGTCGAATGGAAAGTACTTCAAAAACTGATATGGCCGGTAGTCGCGGGTGTATGTGTTGGTGCATATTTCTTAAGTCATTCCACTAACGAATCTCTTAAGAAAACAATTGGGTGGATCGTTTTATTGCTGGTTGCCTTCTATCCCATCAGCCAACGTCTGCAAAAGCGCGATCTTGATATAAGTACAAGATTTCCTAGATCTCTCGGCGCATCTCTTGGCTCAATGGCCGGCTTTATGAGCATGGTGGCAAACTCTGGTGGTCCCCCGATGAGTATCTATTTGCTCCTACGGAAAAACTCCGTTATGAACTTCTTGGGAAATACCGCATGGTTCTTCTTCATAATAAATGTTTTTAAGTTGCCATTCACTCTCGCGCTTGGATTACTGGACTTTCATTCTTTTCACTACATATTTCCAGCACTGCCAGCAGTTCCAATCGGTGCAGTAATTGGCAGAAAGCTCGTATCAAGAATCAATCAAGATCTATTTCAGAAAATAACTTTGATTACCGCCACACTTGCTGGTTTAAATCTAATTATTAGATAGTTCGTGCAAAAGATAAGTAATCGATGGCAACGCCATCTTGCATAAACAATTTCTTTAAGCGGCCTTCGTACTCCCAGCCAGCGCTCTTGAAAGCTTTCTGCATTGCAATATTCTCCTCCGACGTAGAGCCTTCTAGTCGGTGAAAATCATTTGCAACGGCCCACTCCCATGCCAGATTTAGCGCTGCGGTTCCAGCACCTTTGCCGCGCTCTTCTTGCGCGATATCAATACCGATATGGCCTGCGCCTTGTGGCATTGTTTTGTCGCAATGGCGGAGTTGGATATCGCCAATTAGCAGCTCATCTCTCACAAGTGCAAAGTGAAGGTAGTGATCTATCCATTTTCCTGTCCCATCAAAGCGCACCTTAAAGCGCGCTTTGGCGTCAGAAGTTTCGAGCCCGCGCACTTGGCAGGCACGCTCAAACTCGTCTTCCTTATATGGGCGAAGTTGGAAACTCATAGATAGAACTTTATGGCAAAAAGGCAATATCTACTAAGATGTAAATATGACTCAATCACCATTCCTTTATATGAAAGAAAATTCCAAAACTGTACTTTGGAACGACTCAGCAGATCCGAAAGAGTTAAAAGATGCGCTGACTTGGGGAATCGTTGGAGCAACCTGTAACCCGGTCATTGCGCTAAGTGCGATCAAGGCAGATAAGGAATATTGGGTTGGGCGCATTAAGGAATATGCGAAGAACCATCCAACAGCAACCGATGATCAAATCGGTTGGGCAATGGTCGAAGAGCTTTCAATCAATGCAGCCAAAATCTTTGAAGAAGAATTTGATAAGCAAAATGGTCGTAATGGTCGTCTTTCAATTCAGACCGACCCGCGCAATTTCCGTGATGCCAAAGCGCTTGCTGATCAGGCTTTTGAATTTTCAAAGCTAGCCAAGAACATCATCGTAAAGATTCCTGTTACATCTGAAGCCATTAGCGCCTTCGAAGAAGCGACTTATCGTGGTGTCAGTCTTAACGCGACAGTTTCTTTCTCAGTTGCACAGACCATCGCAGTTGCTGAAGCGATCGAACGCGGCCTAAAGCGTCGCGAAGCAGAAGGTCTAGATATCTCACAGATGGGTCCGGTCTGCACAATCATGGTCGGTCGCGTAGATGACTGGGTTAAGGTCTCAGTTGAAAAATCTGGCGCAATGATTGATCCAGGCGTTATGGAGTGGGCAGGCGTTGCCGTCTTTAAGCACGCCCACCAAGTTTATAAAGAGCGCGGATATCGCACTCGTTTGTTATCTGCAGCATTTCGCAATCACATGCACTGGAGCCAAATTCTTGGTGGAGACTCTGTTATCTCACCACCTTACGGCTGGCAGGTAAAGATTAATAAGTCAGGAATCGTGCCAAATCTAAATAGCATCGAAGAGCCTGTAGATCCAACGATTTTAAAGACTCTTCAAACGTTGCCAGAGTTCAACAAGATGTACGACGTTGATGGACTTAAGCCTGAAGAATTCACCAACTTTGGTGCAACGCTTCGCACATTGCGCGGCTTCTTGCAGTCAGTAAACGATCTCGAAGCCTTTGTTCGAGATGTAACTGTCCCTAATCCAGATAAGTAAATTATCTCTTTAGGTCGTAGCGATCTGCGTTCATCACCTTGGTCCAGGCGTTAACAAAGTCCTTAACGAACTTTGCCTGACCATCGCTCTGCGCGTAAACCTCTGCGTATGCACGCAGAATTGAGTTAGAACCAAATACCAAGTCAACGCGCGTTGCAGTGAATTTAACTTCACCAGACTTTCGGTTGCGCAAGTTGTAGAGATTTTCTCCAGCTGGTTCCCAGATGTAATCCATGCTGGTCAGCACATTGAAGAAGTCAGTATTTAAAGTTCCGACTTTGTCGCCGAAGATGCCATGTTTTGTCCCGCCGTAGTTTGTGCCAATTGCGCGCATTCCGCCCATCAACACCGTCATCTCTGGCGCAGTTAGCTCCATAAGTTGAGCACGATCCAAGAGAAGCTCTTCGGGAAG
>WLLM01000084.1 GCA_009700715.1 Actinomycetota bacterium | reverse complement strand
TACTCTGCCATGGGCGTTTTCGCTCTCTCATTTTTCGCACACGCCTTTGAGACCGCCTGGGCGGTTCGTTCTCCAGAACTTTCCGACAATGCATCTGGCAACGTTTTAACCAAAACGCTTGATTACACTCGCACTGAGCGCGCCGCTCGAATTGCGACAGCGATGATGGTTTTAGGTTTTCTCTTACTGCTCTGCGGTGTAATTGCACGCGGTATATCTGCAAAGCATGTGCCGTGGGGAAACATGTATGAATTCTCGATCACCGGCGCCTTAGCATTTACAGGTGCTTATTTAATTGCACTGCGTAAACACGACCTTCGCTGGCTGGGCCTTTTTGTCTCCATCTCTGTCTTATTAACTCTCGGTACCGCGATAACTCTGCTCTATCGCAATAGCGCACCACTTGTTCCAGCGCTTAAATCAACTTGGTTGGTTATTCACGTCATCGCCGCAATAATTTCTGGTGGAGTCTTCTTGCTCGCAAATGTAATTGCTGCTTCATATCTTTATCTTGAATCTATGGAAAAGCGTGGCGGACGTAAACCATGGGCAAAGCGTCTGCCAGATTTAGAAACGCTTGATCAACTTTCTTATCGCCTAGTTGCATTTGTATTTCCACTTTGGACCTTTGCAGTTATTGCTGGCGCTATTTGGGCCGAAAGCGCTTGGGGCCGTTATTGGGGTTGGGATCCAAAAGAGACTTGGGCATTTATTACCTGGGTGGCGTATGCCGCTTATCTTCATGCACGAGTAACTATTGGTTGGCGCGGCCGCCGTGCTGCATGGTTATGTTTATTTGCGGGATCTACATTCTTATTTAACTATGTGTATGTAAATGTCTGGGGCACCGGAAAGCACACATACAGCGGGCTTTAAACGCTAGTTAATTTAAAGGCGACCGAGGAAATCAGGGTCATCATCTGGAGGCAAGATACGACGCTTTGGCGGGCGTGGCCCTTTATCGCGGCGTTTGCGCCCAACGATTAGATAAGAAATTGATCCGATCGTAGAGAAGAACAAGATGATTACGAGCCAGGCCCACTTGGGTAGCTTTTGAAGTTGAGTTTCATCTCGCTTTGCGCAATCAATAAATGAGTAAAGAGTTAGCGCGAGTGATGCGATAACTAAGAGCGCCTGCAATTTGATCATGGGTAAAGTCTAGCGAATATTAGAGCGCGAGGCCGAGCGCAAAAAGTGCGGCAAATATAAGTTGTAACTTCCCAGTCTTTGCCAAGGAAGGGATGAGCGCCGTGCCACTGGCGCCACCACTCACAGATTTTGCCAAAGAGTACGTGACGGGCAGTGCTAGCAAGGTCAGTAATGCAAAAGGTCTAAAGGTTAAGAGCGCAAAGAGGTGAGCTGAAATCAGAAGCGAGATATAGAGCACTCGCGCTCCTTTATCGCCAAGGCGAACCGCCATGGTGCGCTTTCCAACTAATTCATCCTGCGCACGATCTCTTAAGTTATTTATCGCCAGAATCGCACAGGCGAGTGAACCCATTGGTATGGCAACAATAAAGATTTCTAAATTCAAATTTTCGGTTTGAACAAAGTAACTTCCAACGGTTGCAACGATTCCGAAGAAGAGAAAGACTGAAATTTCGCCAAGACCTTTATAGCCATATGGATTGGCACCACCCGTGTATCCCCAAGCAGCTGCGATAGCTAAAGCGCCAACGGCAATCAACCACCACGAAGTTTGAAGCGCCAAGACAAGTCCGGCAATTGCTGCGATCGCAAACGAGATAAATGCTGCTCGTTTCACGGATTGTGCTGAAGCAAGTTTGCTAGCCGTTAAGCGAACCGGCCCAACACGCGAATCATCGGTGCCACGTATTCCATCGGAGTAATCGTTTGCATAGTTAACGCCAATTTGAAGTGAAAGGCTGACTAACAGCGCAATAAGTGCTGGCGCGATTTGCCAATCTTTGCCGGCAAAAGCAGTTGCAACGAGCACTGGTGCAATAGCCGCTGGCAAGGTGCGTGGACGAGCGCCGATTACCCACTTATTAGCCATGGTTTACCTCGGTTGCGATTTCGGCCAGTTTTGCACGGTCGACTTTACCAAGTGAGGTTCGGGGGAGTTCGGCCACGTAAATAAAGTTTTTTACCTTTGCTGAGCGCGAAATTTTTGAGGAGAGATATTCATTGATCGCGGATTGATCTGGTTTAACTTCACCGGCTATCGCCAATAGAAGCAACTGACCCCATTGTGAATCTGGAATCGTAAAAGCGGCACATTCGATTCCTGCAAAAGTATCTCTAACCACAGATTCGACTTCTGCAAGTGAGACATTTTCTCCACCAGTGATAATTACATCGTCACTTCGACCGGTAACAATTAGTTTTCCATCTTGGATATGGCCAATATCGGTAGTTACAAAATATCCGTTGCGAATTCGCTCATTCCAGGCTTCGGGCGCATTTAAGTAAGTTGTTGCTAGAGACTTACTTGCGATTGAGATAATTCCAAGCTCATCGATCTCGAATTCAGTGCCATCGAGAGCGGTTCCGTTGTAAACACAGCCACCACTCGTTTCAGTCATTCCATAAGTTTCAATTACATTGATGCCAGCGTTGCGCGATGAATCGCGAAGCTCTGTAGAAAGTGCCGCGCCACCCACCAAGACCGCCTGCGCAGATATCAAATGCTCTAGCAAGTTGCTATCGCCATTTAGCGCTTTAAAGAGCTGAGTTGGAACAACAGCTGTGAAATCGGCGTAAGGATATTTACCGGTGACTTCGCGCGAATCAATCGGCACGGTTCCTAGTTCCAGACTTCGCACCAAAACATTTATGCCCGCAATGTGGGTAATTGGCAATAACAAAGACCAGATCTGACCGGGCTTTGCACCAACAAATTTATTTGCACTCTTGGCACTTTCCAATAGCGCGCTGGCAGATAGGCCAACTTCTTTAGCTGCGCCGGTTGATCCGCTGGTATTAACAATCAAAGCCACGCGTTGTGGCGCCTTTTCAACTGAAACTGGGCCAAGGGCGATTGCCGGACCGTCGCTAACTAGGGCTTTGGCAAGGCGCGCCATTAACTCGGCGAGGCTCCACGTGGGATCTATCGCACGAATCTCTCGTTGTGACGTCTGCTCCATTGCACGCGTAGGCTATCGCTCGAAGTCGAAGATGGAGGAATCGTGAGCAAGCCGATCAAGCGTGAATTTGGTAACCGTTCTATCCCTGCCTGGGCAACTGGTGCAGGTGGCGAGAAATTTACAGATATCACCTATCAAGTAGCCGAAGGTATGGCCAAGATCGCGATCAATCGACCAGAAGTGCGCAACGCATTTCGCCCACAAACAATTATTGAATTACAAGAAGCTTTCTCGCTTGCGCGCGATAACTCAGAAGTCGGCGTAATTATCTTTACCGGCACTGGTGATGAAGCCTTCTGTTCTGGCGGAGATATCAGCGTGCGCGGAGATGATGGTTATCTCGGCGAGGATCCTTTGGCGCAAAAAGGAATTGGCCGCTTAAATGTTTTAGATCTACAAATTCAGATTCGTCGCACACCTAAGCCAGTAGTTGCGATGGTTGCTGGTTGGGCAATTGGTGGTGGACATGTTCTGCACGTGGTCTGTGATTTAACAATCGCAGCAGATAACGCCAAGTTTGGTCAGACCGGTCCGATGGTCGGCTCATTCGATGGCGGTTACGGTTCAGGTTTACTAGCCGCAAGCGTTGGACAGAAGAAGGCCCGCGAAATTTGGTTTATGACTCGTCAATACGATGCGCAAGAAGCGCTCGCCATGGGACTTGTTAATACCGTCGTTCCACTTAAAGAACTTGAAGCCGAAACAGTTTCTTGGTGTCGCGAGATGCTGCGCAACTCTCCTCTTGCACTTCGACTACTTAAATCATCAATGAACGCAGCCGATGATGGCCTTGCCGGAATTCAACAACTGGCTGGCGATGCCACCTTGCTCTTTTACTTAAGCGAAGAAGGTCAAGAAGGCCGCGATGCATATAAAGAAAAGCGCGCTCCAGATTTTGGAAAGTTCCCAAAGCGTCCTTAACTTTGGCAAAATAAATATGTCGCAAGAACTCTTCTCCACTATGCGCGTGATCGCGCTACCTACCAAGACCAACTTCCGCGGGATAAATATCCGCGAAGTTGCGCTCTTTCAAGGTGAAGCTGGATGGGGAGAATTTTCACCATTTCTTGAATACCAACCAAGTGAATGCATCCCTTGGCTGCAATCCGCAATTGAATCAGCCACCAAGCCTTGGCCAGAACTGCATCGAAACAAAGTCAAAGTAAATGGAACTATCCCTGCGCTAAATACGCCAAGTGATATCGAAAGAATTGTTGAAACGTTTCCGGGCGTAAATACCTTTAAGGTAAAAGTGGGCGATAACTTAAGCGAGGATATTGCTCGCCTTGCAAAAGTGAGATCCCTTCGCCCTAACGCAAAGTTGCGTATTGATGTAAACGGAAGTTGGAGCGTTGCAACAGCAATAACTAACTTACGAGCAATTTATGAAAACCTTGGCGAAATTGAATACGTTGAACAACCTTGCCAAAGCGTAGAAGAGTTGCGTGAACTTAAGGCAATGCTAAAGGTGAATATTCCGATCGCTGGTGATGAAGTTCTTAGAAAATCTGCCGATCCATTCAAAGTT
>WLLM01000083.1 GCA_009700715.1 Actinomycetota bacterium | reverse complement strand
GCACCTGGTTATCACCGCAACCGCTTGCGCGAATTAACTGGCCTCGAAACAGAAGCCTTGCAAGCTAAGCGCTTGCTGGCGTCTCTTGATCGTTTCCGTGGTCGTGAAGAGAGTCCGAAGCCTCCGATGCAGGATTCGGCACGTCGTTGGTTAAATGAAACTTATATGCCAATCGTTGCGATGATTCCCGAAAATTTACGAGGACGTATCGAAGAAGCACAGTTCTTCCATGAAGTACTTGAACATCGTTGGTACTTAAGTGAACGTGAAGGCCACGATGTTGGGCTAACCTTTGCTGCGCAGTCATATATTGAAGATGTACTGCCATTTCGCCGAGATTCTGGAGTAGATGTGGGAGCACAAGCATGAGCCTTCCTCCTAACTTCGGTCGCGCAGTTGATCTAAGTTCACTAGGAAAACCAAAGCCGGAAAGCGCTGGGCCGATGCCGGGCGTTGAGATAACTCCCGAGAATTTAACTAATGAATTCCTAGCGCTTTCAAAAGCAAAACCAGTTGTACTTATCTGCTGGTCACCGCGATCTCCTGAATCAGAAGAAGTAGTTGGAATTCTTGGAAAGTTAGCGCTGGCCGATCAAGGCGCTTGGGTGCTCGGTCGGGTAGATGTAGATGCGCAACAACAAGTCGCGCAGGCGCTGCAAGTTCGCGCAGTTCCTTTCGCTGTCGCAATTATCAACGAACAAATGGTTCCGCTCTTTGAGCAGCCATACCCCGAAGCGCAGATTCGTATGGTGATAGATAAAGTTTTGGCGCTAGCTGCCGAACAAGGCGTGGGAGAAGTAGCAACTGAAAAGATTGAACCTGAAGAGGAAGAAGCGATTGCTGCGCTGGATGCCGGGGATTTTGTAGCTGCCGAAGCTGCATATAAAAAGTTATTGGCCCGTAAACCAAACGACACCTTCGCAGTTCTAGGTCTAGCGCAGACTCAATTAATGGCAAGAACTGATGGCGTAGATGGCGCAAAAGTTATGCAAGATGCGCTTGCATCACCAGATGAGATTGAAATCCAACTGCAATGCGCCGATATTGAAATAGTTAGTGGATATTTAGAACCAGCATTTGCACGTCTGCTGCGCTTGATCCCGCTATTTGATGGCGCAGAAAAGAAGCAGATTAAAGATCGCTTAATAGAACTCTTTGCCTTAGTAGATCCCGCTGACCCACGAGTTATAAAAGCGCGCACAGCGCTTGCGAATGCGCTCTTTTAATGAAGACAGTTAAGCCAAGTACCGAATTTAAACTCTTACAAGCGCTCTTTGGCGTATATGCCGCGTTGATCATGTCTTGGATTCCCCGTTTTCCTGAAGTAAAAGCCAATCTCGGGCTAAGTAATGGTCAATTTGGAACACTGATTAGCACTGGATCATTTGGCGCTGTAGCCAGCCTCTTCTTAACCGGCCATATGGTTCATAAATTCGGTGTTAAGCGCGTGATTTTGACCAATATCTGGATTATGGGGCTGGCATATTTCTTTATTGTTCGTACCGAATCTTCTGGAATTTTCTTAATCTGTAACGTTGCAATTGGTTGGGCAACTTCGGCTTATCACATCTCGATAAATGCCCAATCATTTAATGCAATGGAGCGCGTTTACGGTTTAACTATTGCGCGCCTTCACGGCATGTGGGCGCTCGGAACACTAACAACAGCGATCATTTCAGGGTTAGTCGTTGATCACATCCCAATCACATGGCATGTGGGCGGGTTAGCTGTTGTAGTTACCTTGTCGCTAACTGCCATGATTATTCGTTTAACTCCAGTTTTGATGAAACCAAATGAAGATGAAGAAGAACACCTACCTCTTCGAACACTGGTTACCTCTTTTAGAGTTGATTGGTTAATTAGTGGAGGATTAGTCTGTGCGGTTTTTCTAGAGTTTGCGACCGGAGACTGGTCGGCAATCTTTGCCAAAGAGCGTATTGGCGTAAGTTCTGGAATGGCAGCGTTGCCATATGTCTTTTTCATGACCGCGATGATCATCGGGCGTCTAAATGCAGGATCAATTGCTAAACGTTTTCAAGTGGACCAAACTGTTCGACTTTTTGCCCTACTCGGTGGTGGGGGATTTCTAACCTTCTTAACTATTACAGTGCAAATTCCTTCAGAGCATAAGACACTTGCTTTTATAACAACATGTATAGCCTTTACCTTTGCGGGGATGGGCTCATCGCTGATGGCGCCATCCTTCTACACCGCTGGAAATCAACGCTCGCCGCTTCCAAGCGCAGTAGTAGTTGGCCAGATTGGCGTAGTAAATATGATTGCGGTCTTTATCTTGAAAGCTTCGATTGCATGGACTGCGCAATTCACTGGCTCTTTACCAATTGCCTTAACTATTCCTGCGCTAATGCTGATGTCTACAGCGTTCTTTGCGCGCGCTCTAAAAGTCAGTTAAACGCGCTCGAGCCAGACTGTAGAAAGTGGTGGGACTCGGAAAGTCCGCTTTAAATCTGTATCAACATCTACAGCAAATGACTCATTCGAAATTCCGCTTCCGCCATATTCGATGCCATCGGTATTTAAAATCTCTCTCCAAACACCAGCTGTAGGCAGCGGCAATTGATAGTTCTCATGTGGAACTGGTGAGAAGTTGGTTATACAAACTAGCGGCTTGCCTTCATCAGACCAGCGCGTAAATGCAACGACGTTGCTCGCACCATCATCGCCGACCAACCAGGAGAAACCTTCTGGGTTTGTATCTTTCTGCCAGAGCGCAGGTTGAGTTTTGTAGATTTCGTTAAGTTTAGAAACGACTTTCTGCACACCGTTATGTTCAGCGAATTCAGTTAAATACCATTGCAGTCCGGCGCTCTCGCTCCACTCGTCATTTTGCGCAAATTCAGAACCCATGAAGAGCAGCTTCTTTCCTGGGTGCGCCCACATAAATCCGTAAAGCGCGCGCAACGTTGCTAACTTCTGCCAGCGATCACCAGGGAACTTATTAACTAACTGACCTTTGCCGTGAACAACTTCATCGTGAGAAAGCGGAAGCATAAAGTTTTCGGACCAGGCATAAAGAATTGAGAAAGTGATTTCGTTATGGTGATAAACGCGATGAATTGGATCGTGTTGCAGATATTCCAAGGTGTCGTGCATCCAGCCCATATTCCATTTAAAGCCAAAGCCAAGTCCGCTTGAAGCAGTATCGCGAGTAACACCTGGCCACGCAGTTGATTCTTCGGCGATCATCATGATGCCGGGATGAGTTTTATAAGCGGTAGATGTTGCTTCCTGCAAAAGCTGCACAGCTTCGAGATTTTCGCGCCCGCCAAATTTATTTGGTAACCATTCGCCTTCTTTGCGCGAGTAATCCAGGTAAAGCATCGAGGCAACGGCATCTACGCGCAGGCCATCGATGTGGAACTCGGTGAGCCAGTAAAGAGCGCTAGCAACTAGGAAATTGCGCACTTCGTTGCGGCCAAAGTTAAAGATCAAGGTGCCCCAGTCTGGATGCTCACCTAGACGCGGATCTGCATGTTCATAGAGTGCGGTGCCATCAAATTTAGCTAGCGCCCATTCATCTTTCGGAAAATGTGCTGGAACCCAATCGAGAATTACTCCGATACCTGCCGCATGTAGCGCATCGACTAAGAATCTAAATTCATCAGGAGAGCCAAAACGTGAAGTTGGGGCAAAGAAAGAAGTTACTTGATAGCCCCATGACGGTCCGTATGGATGTTCAGTAACAGGCAAAAATTCTACATGGGTGAATCCTTGCGCAGTTACGTAGCCAACGAGTTCGGTTGCAAGTTCGCGATATGAAAGCCCTAACTTCCATGAACCTAGGTGAACTTCATAAACTGCAATTGGGCTACGCCATGGTTCAAACTTTGTTCGCTCACTAATCCAATTTGCATCTTTCCATTGGTAATTTGATTCGTTAACGATCGAAGCTGTGTGTGGCGGAGTTTCGGTTTGGCGTGCCAATGGATCGGCGTGGTCTACCCAGCGCCCATCAGCGCCACAGATTGCAAATTTATATTTAACGCCGGCACCTATATCGGCTATGAAGATCTCCCAGATTCCAGAAGATCCCAAGCGAATCATGGGATTCGTGTTCTTATCCCAATAATTTAAATCGCTAATCAAACTTACGGCGTGCGCGTTTGGTGCCCAAACTGAAAATGCCGTCCCTAATAACTCGCCGCTCTGATCGCGACGAACATGTGCGCCAAGAACTTCCCATAACTTTTCATGGCGGCCTTCGCCGAGTAAATAAAAATCTAATTCGCCCAGAGTTGAATTGGGATTTAAAAATGTTGCGGGCGCGATGTAAATCTCTTCCTTTTTATTCTGCTTCTTACTGTCGCCTTTAAATTTAAAGAGCTTTTGGAAGAAAGACATGATCTGAGGTTAGAGCCTTACCTGGCAAATGTGGGCAACTTTGCCTGATGGTCTTGCCGGATCTAGGCGGACAAAGGTATCTGGGCTCCATGTAAAGCTCTGGCCATCGAGTAAATCTTTTACTTCGAAAGAATGAGCGGCGATTCCCAAGGCTTGTAGATCCCAATGAACCGTCGTTTCGTGCGCATACGTTGGATCAAGATTTACAACAACCAAAATCAGATCATCGCCAGTGCGCTTTGAGTAAGCGATAACGGCATCAGAATCTGTGTTGTG
>WLLM01000082.1 GCA_009700715.1 Actinomycetota bacterium | reverse complement strand
CAAGTGGCCGTCCATCTAGTCGACCAGGTTCAGATCGTCCAAACTCTGACCGACCATCTTCATCATCTTCATCATCTTCAAGACCATCTGGTCCAAATCGCGAACGTCGCCGTGAAGATCTTCCGGCGCGCGGTGGTTCATCAGATCGCGGCGGTGCAACGCGTCAAGTATCGCAAGGGCGTGAAGCCAGTGATCCACGCGGGTTTCGTCCCAAGCCGATAGAGCGCGATCAATCAAGACTTCGTCCAAGAATTTTTGAGCCAGATATTCCTGAAGAAATTACTGGTGAAGAGTTAGAGAAGAGCGTTCGTGCAGAGTTGTTAAGTTTGTCTGCCGAAAATGCAAAAGTTGTTGCGCGCCATTTAGTTTCAATCAATATCCATATGGACTCTGATCCAGAGCTCGCACATAAGCACGGCATTGCAGCGGCGCACCATGCAGGTCGCTTAGCGGTAGTTCGCGAAAGCGCGGGTTATGCCGCATATCGCGCCGGTTATTATGAAATCGCACTGAAAGAACTCCGTGCAGCGCATCGAATCTCTGGTGATGTTTCAATGTGGCCAGTAATGGCAGATTGCGAACGCGGTTTAGGAAGACCCCTAAAAGCCTTGAATTTGGCTGGTTCTGACGAGGTTAAGCGCCTTGCCAAGCCCGAAGAAATCGAAATGCGCATCGTCGCATCCGGTGCACGTCGCGATCTCGGAGAACTCGATGCGGCCGTTATCACGCTTACCTGCAAAGAGTTAAAGACTGAGAACGAAGAGTGGGCAGTGCGCCTTCGTTATGCATATGCCGATGCTCTTGAAGTTGCTGGCCGCAAAGATGAAGCCCGCGAATGGTTTAAGAAGTGTGCCGATATTGACCACGATGAATTCACCGATGCGGCGCAGCGCGCTCAGTAATCGCTCTATCCACATCTAGACCGCAGCAAGAACTTCTTTGTCACAGCCTTAGTTCACCATCTCCTCCTTACGCAATCGCGTACTTTTTAGGCTAGGGAGCTAGAGATGGTTAAGAAGGTTGTTGAAGAAGAAGTTATCGATCACTCGCTAAATGATTTGTTGTTACGTGGGAGAGTCTCTGCAGAAGCGACAACTAAAGAACTTCCCAGTGGCGACAAAGTTGTCGAGTTTCGTTTGATTGTTACTCGCACTGAACGTGAAGGCGTTGACACTCTAGATATCGCCGCTTGGAGCGCCAAGTCGCGAAAAACAGCGTTGGCTCTCAAGCCGGATCAGTGGGTTGAGATCTCAGGCAGTATTCATCGACGTTTCTGGCAGTCTCCGGGCGGGCTCGCCTCGCGCTGGCAGGTAGAAGCTATTGAAATAGCAAGGCTTTAAGGCGTAAAAGGCCTACTTAGCCTCAATTAGATAGGCTAAGGACATGGCTAAATCTTCGAACGATCTCTTTTCAACGCTCCGAACTTATATCTCCAAAGTAACCGAAGGAGAGAAATCTCCAGCAGAAGTTGCTGCCGCTCTAAATGGATGGGCGCGCGAGAGCGCAGATGCTCTCAAGTCAAAGATCCACGAAGAAGTTGAGGCTAGCGTTGCCAAGATGGGTTTTGTAAAGCGCGAAGAGTTCGATCGCTTAGCCGCTCAAGTTTCTGCAATGAAGGGCGGCACGCCAGCGAAGAAGGCTGCGCCAAAGAAAACTTCTACAAATAAAACTTCTACAAAGAAAAGTTCAGTTAAAAAGGCGACAACCAAGAAGGCTGCGCCAAAGAAGAAGGCGGTTAAGAAGTAATGTCGAATGAAGTGAGTGGTTCAGAAGAGAATTCAACTTCGCTCGTTGAAGAGGTAAAGATCGAGTTAAGCGATATTGATAACTCAGATCTAACCGAGCACACTGCTCGTTTTGATGCCCTGCATGGAAAATTGCAAGAGGCTCTTAATTCAATCGACGGTCTCTAAAGAGGCGAGAAGATGAAGACTCGATTAGATGCGGAATTAGTTCGACGTGAGCTGGCACGCTCTCGCGAACATGCCGCAGATCTAATTGAATCTCGCTCAGTTCTTGTCGGCGGAATACCTGCAACTAAGCCGGCGACGCAAGTGGATGCCGAAACATCAATTACTATCCAAGGCGATCGCGATGATTTCGTTTCTAGGGGCGGACATAAATTAGCTGGTGCGTTAGAAGTTTTTAAAGATGTTGTAGTTGAAGGAAAGAACTGTCTCGATGCTGGTGCGTCCACTGGTGGTTTCACCGATGTACTTTTGCGCCAAGGCGCAAAGTTGGTGGTTGCAGTTGATGTTGGTTATGGCCAACTCGCTTGGGAACTCCGCCAAGATCCGCGCGTAAAGATCTTAGACCGCACAAATATCCGCCATCTAACTGGCGATATGGTCGGCGAAGATATCGATCTAGTTGTCGCAGATCTTTCATTTATCTCACTCTCATTAGTACTTCCTGCGCTTGCCGCCGTTTCAAAACCGAACGCTGATTTCGTCCTCATGGTTAAACCGCAATTTGAAGTCGGACGCGAAAAGTTAGGCGCAGGTGGCGTAGTTCGAGATCCCGCGCTTCGCAAGGCCGCCGTTCTTGATGTTGCAGAATCTGCCTACGATGTTGGACTCGGAACAATGGGAATTGCAGCTTCTCCACTTCCAGGACCAGCCGGAAACGTTGAGTACTTCTTATGGCTAAGACGTGGTGCACCGGCAATTGATGAAGCATCTGTCGATCAAGCGATTGCGATGGGGCCTGCCTAATGTCACGTCATGCCATCTTCGTCGTAAATGCATCTCGAGCAGAGGCCGTTGCCGCTACAAAAGAGATCTCGCAATTACTTTTAAAAGAAGCTTTCACCCTTTCTACACCTTCTGAAATTTCTATTCTCGGAATTTCACAACACCCTGCGGATCAACTTCCAATGGCCGAAGTTGTATTGGTACTTGGGGGAGATGGCACGATACTTCGTGGTTCTGAAATCGCGCGCCGCCAAGATATTCCTATTCTCGGAATTAATCTAGGACACGTTGGATTTATGGCAGAAGTCGAAAAACCCGCGCTCTCTGAAATCGCCGCAAGTGTTATCGCTAAAGATTATGTAACCGAAAATCGAATGGTTTTGAAGTATGCGGTCGAACGCGATGGAAAAGTTGTAGATACTGGTTGGGCGCTTAATGAAGTCACCGTTGAACGCGATGGCACAACAATGGTTGAACTCTTCGTTCAAATCGATGGACGTCCACTCTCTAGATGGGGTTGCGATGGGTTGATCTGTTCTACGCCTACAGGATCAACGGCATATGCATTTAGCGCAGGTGGACCAGTTCTTTGGCCTGAGATCGATGCACTTGTACTGCTGCCCATTTCAGCACACGCGCTCTTTTCCCGCCCAATGGTGGTTTCTCCAACTTCAGAAATCATCGTGGATATCGAATCTCGAGAGGCACTTCTCTCATCTGATTCACTCCGCAAATTTAAAATTCAACAAGGCGATCGTGTGCTAATTACTCGCGATTCAACGGTTATTAAACTCTCACATATCAAGCCAACTCTCTTTACCGATCGATTGGTGGCAAAATTCAAACTTCCTGTTGAAGGTTGGCGCGGTGAGTGATCGTTCTCATCTAGAAGAGATCTCAATACGTTCGATCGGTGTCATCGATCAATCATCGCTCGAACTCAGTCCAGGGCTAAATGTCTTAACCGGTGAAACCGGTGCGGGAAAGACAATGATTCTTACCGCTTTACAACTGGTTTTGGGCGGTAAAAGCGATAGTTCTTTAGTTCGTCACGGAAGTGAACGTTTACTAGCTTCGGCCCGATTCTCAGTTAATAAAACAATTGCAGATATCGCTATCGAATCAGGTGCTGATGTCGAAGATGGAACTTTGATTTTGACACGCACCGTAAACGCAGATGGAAAGAGCAAGGCAGTTGCTGGTGGCGCAAGCGTTCCCGCCGCAACCTTGGCCGCACTGGCTGACCACTTAGTAGAAATTCATGGTCAAGCTGCGAATCATCAGATTGTGAAACCTGCCAGACAACGTGAATTACTGGATCGTTTTATCGGCAAGGATTTGGCAAACGCGTTAACTGATTTCCAATTTGAATTCAACGCTTACAACGAACTCAAAGCGCGAATTAAAGCGATGCGTGAGAGCGTAAGCAAACGCGACTCTCAAATCGCTGAACTCCAAGAGTTCTCTTCCGCTTGGATAAAACTCAAGGCAGTTCGCGGCGAGGTTTCTTCAACTAACGATCAGATATCACGTCTTTCCAGCGTTGAGGATCTTAGAGTTGCCGCAGATGGAGCAACTCAAGCGATATCGAATGAGGAAGAAGGTTCGCTTACTTCCCTTGGCGCAGCGCGGCGATTCCTGGATTTAGCAAAAGGCAAAGATGGCAAGCTTGATGAAATTGCCGGAAGAATCGCTGAAAGTTTCTTCCTCATAGATGATGCCGCACGCGATCTTGCTTCATATCTGGCTTCTCTGGAAGCCGATCCTGGACAACTCGATACGTTGCAGGCGCGTAAAGCCGAACTCTTCGCATTTCTCAAAAAATGGGGAACTGCTAGCGAACCTGACGAAGATTTGGTGCAACTAGCTGCGAAGGCTAAGAACGCGAAGATTGAAATTGAAGATTTAACCGGTGGTGATGAAAGAATTGCTGAACTAGAAAAAGATCTCGGCGATATCAAAAAGAAACTT
>WLLM01000081.1 GCA_009700715.1 Actinomycetota bacterium | reverse complement strand
TTACGCAAAGTGCGATACCTGCCACAAACATTGAAAGGTATGGCGAAATGCCAACTGCTAACCACGAGAGAGCCCAGATAACCGCAACTGCGATTAGCGATGTGTATTTGGACTGGTTTTCAATTAAGCGAAGTACTAAAGGTTGGAAGGCAACGATTGCAAAGGTATTTACTCCGAAAATTATGCCGAGCCAGTTTGGTGCAAGATCTAGGTATTGAGTTGCATATATCGGAAGCCCTGACTGCAAGGGACCGTATCCAAACGTTAAAAGGATTATGCCGGCAAAGGTAAGGACAGAAAGTTCGCGAATTCGAAAGAGTTCGCGGTAGCTGCCTGATTGGGGTTCGTGCTCTTTGGCGATGTATTTTCCAGCGTGCGGAGTATCCAATCCCCAGACAAAGAAGAGAAAAACTAAATAAGTGGCTCCATCTAGCCAGTACATAACTTGGTAAGAAAAGATGGAATTTTCTCTAATGATTATCGAGGAGAGAAATCCTCCAACGCCAAGACCTAAATTCATCAACATAAAGTTAAAGCCAAATATTTTTGGGCGATCCTCTTCAGGAGTTACTCGCGTCAGAATTACTGATTGCGCTGGCCAAACGCATTGGCCACCGAATGCGAATAAAGTCATTGCGATAAAGGCATGTGTATGAGTTGTAACCACGGAAAAACTAAGCGCCGAAAAACCTGAAATAAGTAGGCCGATTACCATCACGATCTTTGGTCCGATGCGATCGACTAAGGCGCCCAGCGGCGCCGTACAGGCGATTCCAAAGAGCGCACCCCATGCCAGCAAAAGCCCACCGAACGATGTAGTAAATCCGCGCATATCGTGGAGATAGACCATAAGAAGTGACAAGGTCATGCCGCGGCCAATGGCGCTAAGTGCGATACCCGCAACAATTCGACGAGAATGCGGATTTAACAGAGCGGTGAACTCTTTAAAGGGCAGTTTCGAAGCGAGCATTCGCGCAGTCTATATCTGAGACAATAAACCTTGTGTCCAATTCAAATTCAAATAGCTTCTCATTTGAAATAAAGAAGAGCGCAGAAAATTCGCTGGCGCGCGTTGGCACAATTTCTACTCCGCACGGAAATATTCAAACTCCTGCTTTTATTCCAGTTGGTACCAAGGCAACAGTTAAGGCCGTACTACCTGCGGCGATGGAAGATCTCGGCGCACAGGCTTTATTAGCTAACGCCTATCACCTCTACTTACAACCCGGTCCAGATATTTTGGATGAGGCAGGAGGTCTCGCGCAATTTATGAATTGGCCCGGTCCCACATTTACCGACAGCGGAGGCTTTCAAGTTCTCTCACTAGGGGTTGGATTTAAAAAAGTACTGGCGATGGATGCCAAGACTTTCCGTTCTGATCAGGTAATCGCCGGAAATAAAGAACGTTTAGCGCATGTAGATGATGATGGAGTTACCTTTAAATCTCATCTCGATGGATCGATGCATCGCTTTACTGCAGAGATTTCCATGCAGATTCAGCACAAGATTGGCGCCGACATAATCTTCGCCTTCGATGAATGCACAACGCTTCACAACACTCGCCCGTATCAAGAACTCGCCATGGAGCGCACTTACGACTGGGCGATCCGCTGTTTAGATGAACATAAGCGCCTTACCGATGTTCGCAGCGATAAGCCTTATCAAGCGCTCTTTGGAGTTATTCAAGGTGCGCAGTACGAAGATCTGCGAAAGAAAGCGGCCCACGATTTAGGAACCATGTCCTCATCCGGAATCGAGTTTGATGGTTTTGGTATTGGCGGAGCGCTCGATAAGTCAGCGCTGGGCACAATTGTTGGTTGGGTAAATAGCACTTTGCCTGAAAATAAACCGAAGCATTTGCTGGGCATTGGCGCACCTGAAGATTTGTTCGTTGGCGTAGAAAATGGCGTGGATACCTTTGACTGCGTCCTGGCATCGCGTATCGCCCGCAGCAGCGCCGTTTACACAATGCAGGGGCGGTTCAATCTTTCAAATGCTCCATATGTTCGCGACTTTAATCCGATTGATGATGAATGCGATTGCTATACCTGCACCAACTTCACGCGCGCCTATCTCTGCCACTTATTCCGCGGTAAAGAAATGGTCGCTGCAACCCTTGCCACAATTCATAATGAACGCTTCGTGGTGCGCTTAGTTGATCAGATGCGCCAGGCGCTGATTGATGGAAACTTCAAAGATATGAAGGAAGATTTCTTGGGGCGCTACAAACACAGATCGGGGCAATCGCGCGATTAATTAAATCCCAGGTACATGCATTTGCTTATCGGCTTCAGTGCCAACCGCGTTCCAACCACCTGTTACTAATTCATTAGCTTCTTCTGGTCCCCATGATCCTTCAAAGTAAGGATGCACGCGCGATGGGCTCTTCAGGAGATCATCCAAAATCTGCCAAGAAGAGAGAACGGCATCGATGCGCGTAAAGCGGAAGTGATCACCGAGCATCGCAGCGCGCAGCAATCGCTCGTAAGGGCCTTGGCGATCGCCGAATTCAGTTACAAACTCAACTGATAGATCAACTGTCTCGGTAACTAATTTCGTTCCAGGCTTCTTGGCCTGAAGTGAGATATCTACGCCATCTTTAGCGCCTAATCTAAAGCGGACTGTGTTACTGCGACCTTTACCAAATAGATCGCGCGGCGGGCGTTTAAATTCAACGATAACTTCTAGAACTGTTTCTGGCATCTTCTTGCCAGTGCGCAGATAAATCGGAACACCGGCCCAACGCCAGTTATCAATAAACAACTTCATGGCAACAAAAGTTTCTGTGTTGGACTGTTCGGCAACGCCGGCTTCCTCGAGATATCCAACGTATTGGCCCCGCACGACATCGCTGGGCTTTATCTCACGAATTGCAGATAAAACTTTAATCTTCTCGTTCTGCATAGATTCTGAGCCCATATCGATCGGTGGCTCCATAGTTAACATTGTTAGTACTTGCAGAATATGGTTTTGCAGAACATCACGAGTAGCGCCTACGGCATCATAGAACTTGCCACGCCCATCAATCCCGAAATTTTCTGCCATTGTGATTTGAATATTGGATACGTAATTACGGTTCCAGACTGGTTCAAAGAGCGTATTAGCAAAGCGGAAGACCAAGAGATCTTCTACCGCTTCTTTTCCAAGGTAGTGATCGATTCGAAAGATCTGCTCTTCTGGTAGTAACTTCTTTAGAGAAGCATCAAGATCTTTAGCGCTTTCCAGGTCACGGCCAAATGGCTTTTCAACCACGACTCGAGCATGGCGAGTTAGACCAACCGCAGCTAACGATTCGGTAATCTGCGCAAAATATTCTGGTGCAATTGCGAGATAAATAACTGGCAACTTAAAATCTTTAAGAGCGCGCGCAAGGGCCACAAAAGTTTCGGGGTCCGCGTAGTCGCCAACGATTAGCTGCATCTCCCCCAGCAATTTACCTAAGACTTTTTCATTTACATCAGGTTTACGAGCACGGACTGCGCTTTCGACATTCTCTTTAAAGACTTCTTGGGTCCATTTCGATGATGCAACGCCGAAGACTTGTAGGTCTAATTCGCCGAGTTCTTCGAGATCGTAAAGAGCAGGAAATAGCTTCTTCTTAGCTAAATCTCCCGTGGCACCAAAGAGCACCAAAACATCTGCGCGCGAAGGAGTCACTATTTCTTAGGTTTTTCGTTATGTCCACCGAATTTATAGCGCATCGCACTTAAGACACGGTTAGCGAATTCATCGTTATTACGTGAGGCAAAGCGTGAATAAAGTGAAGCGCTAAGCACGTGAGCAGGGATTCCGGCTTCGATAGCCGCTTGAACAGTCCAGCGACCTTCACCGCTATCGCTTACTTCTGTTGAATACTCTTTGAGATCTTCTGACTCATTTAGCGCTTGCGCAGTTAAATCGAGCAACCAAGATGCAACAACGCTTCCGCGACGCCAGACTTCGGTGATCTGCGGGATATCTAAATCATATGCAGGCGTCATTTCATCGGCTGCTTCAAAGATCGCTAGGCCTTCAGCGAAAGCCGCCATCATGCCGTATTCAATTCCGTTGTGAATCATCTTTACGAAGTGGCCCGCTCCAACAGGTCCGCAATGCAGGTAACCGTATTCGGCTTGATCAGGTGAGCCAGTTTTTCCTGGTGTTCGCTCTGCCGCTTCGATTCCGGGAGCTAATGCTTTAAAGATTGGATCAAGTGATGCAACGACTGCATTGTCGCCACCGATCATCAAGCTATAACCGCGCTCTAAACCGTAAACACCGCCAGAAGTTCCGACATCGACAAAGTTAATTCCCTTTGCTTTAAGTAATTCCGCGTTCTTCAAATCGTTCTTGTAATAACTATTTCCGCCATCGATGATGGTGTCGCCAGCGCTTAGATGCTGCGCCATTTCAGCGATTGTTGAATCAGTAACAGATGCCGGAACCATTACCCAGACCGTGCGCGGAGTTGGGAGCTTTGCAGCTAAGTCTGCGATTGAAGATGAAGTAACTGAACCTTCTGCACCAAGTGCGGCAACCGCTTCGGCAGAAAGATCAAAGACTGTCGAAGTAATTCCGTGCTTAGCCAAGCGGCGAACGATATTGGCGCCCATTCGGCCAAGGCCGACCATTGCAAAATTTGTCGAATTTGGCGCTGAAGTCATGAGGTAAGTCTACTCGGCGAAAAAGGCCTCGGTATCAACGATTAAGCGAGTGTGGCGAGAACCACGCACATAACTCGCGGGTATCGATAGATCTGCCTCAATTATTTTGGTTACTGCATCGGCTTTACCT
>WLLM01000080.1 GCA_009700715.1 Actinomycetota bacterium | reverse complement strand
TCAGAGGTATGTAGGAAGACAGCATCGGGACGGGCGAATTCGCGGATAACTACGGGCAAGAGACTTAAGCGCGATGGAATATAAGAAAGGCGCGGACTGCGACGCATTCCTGGACCAACAAATGCAGATTCGAAAGTTATTCCTTCGCGATCAGGAATACCTTTCTGAGCATTGAGCATATGTAAACGAAAGTGTGGCAGAGCCTTATCGGCCGCGGCTAAAAGTGTATGAGGTGTAGCAAAGTTTCCCGATGTGATGATGCGTGGATTATCGGGAAGGCTGGCAAGTATCGAAGCGAGCTGTTCAGTGTTAATTACTCGCATACGGTAATTCTATCTCAGCGCGGAGAAGTAAATAACAGCGTCATCGCCAGGAAGAGAATTCCGGCGGCAGAAAATACTGTTAAAGCCCGGCGCACCTTTGGTCGCGCAAGAACAACTGAGGCGCGCGCCACAAGTGAGATAACTATCGAATACCAAGTTGCAGAAGTGAGTGCCTGCACTATCGAAAGTAAAAAGATTCCTAGCCCTAAATTGAAATTTGCAGGGACAAAGGCTGGAATGAATGCCACCGCAAATACAGCGGCTTTTACATTGGTCATATTTGTGAGAAAACCTAAGCGGAAAGCTGGTCCAAGCCCTGTCTTTGCAGCCCCCGAATAATCGAAGCGGCCATATTCTTTGCGCGCCTCCCAAAGAGTTTGCAGGCTTAAGAAAACTAAATAGGCAACGCCTGTGTATTTAAGAAGGTTATAAGCAGTATGTGATCGCGCAAAGATTTGTGATAAACCAACTGCAGATGCGCTACCCCAGACAATTAGCGCAGAACTTGTGCCGAGCAGTGTTGTAAAAGCAGTTCGTGGTCCGCCCATAATCGCTTGCCGCAAAATCATGGCAACGGTTTGACCAGGAACAAGTGCTAAAAGATAAGCAGTTGCGATAAAGGCAGGTAGCACCTTTAGAAAATTCATTAAATAAATACACCTATCCTGCGTAGCCCCGAAGGGATTCGAACCCTCGTAGCTGACTTGAGAAGCCAGAGTCCTAGGCCGCTAGACGACGGGGCCCTAGTACATTTCCTTACTGCTGTTTATTGCTGTGGTGCGGGTACTGCGCTGGGGTACCAGGACTCGAACCTAGACTTACTGAACCAGAATCAGCAGGGCTGCCAATTACCCCATACCCCATTAGAACAGGGGTAAGAATACCCCAAAAATTAAAGCGCTAGCGCCGCGGAGATTCGGGCTAGACAGGCATCTTTACCGAGCAACTCCATTGATTCAAAGAGTGGTGGCGAAATGGTGCTGCCAGTTGTTGCAATGCGAACTGCGCCAAATGCAATACGTGGCTTAAGCCCCATCTCTTCGATAAGCGAAGTACGAAGCGCGGCTTCAATACTGTCGTGGTTCCAAGTTGTAAGTGGTGTTAGCTCGGTAAGCGAACGCTTTAGAACATCCTTTGATGCGCTATCGCTAACCTTTGGAAGAGATGCTTCTTCGACTTTAAAATCCTTAACAAATAAGAAGCGCAGCATCGCAGGTACTTCATCCAACTTAACGATGCGCTCTTGGATCAGCGGCAGAGCTTGCTTAACAAGTGCGATTTCTGAATCTGATCCGGTAATTACATTTGCCTTAGTTAAGAATGGCAATGACCACTTTAGGAAATCATCAAGGGTTAGCGCGCGGATCTTGTCACCGTTAATTGCCTCGAGCTTCTTCATATCAAAGCGGGCAGGTGAAGAGTGAACTTTATCTACGGTAAATAATTCGCAGAGTTCGGCCATAGTAACATTTTCGCGATCTTCGCCAGGTGACCAGCCAAGGAGCGCTAAATAGTTACAGATTGCTTCAGGTAAATATCCTTGTTCGCGATACCAAGCGATAGAAACTTCACCGTTGCGCTTAGAAAGTTTGGCATTGTCTTGACCCATAACGAATGGCAAGTGGGCAAAGACTGGATAATCTTCAATAGCAACGCCCATCGCCTGATAAACGCGGATCTGACGAGGTGTAGATGAAAGTAGATCTTCGCCGCGAAGTACGTGAGTAACCTTCATTAAAATGTCATCGACGGCAACTGCCAAGGTATAAAGCGGTGAACCATCTGCGCGAACCAGAACAAAGTCAGGTACGAATTTGTGATCGAAGGTAACTTCGCCACGGATTTCATCGGTAAATGTGGTTGTGCCATCAGGCATGCGCATGCGGACAACGGCTTCGCGGCCCTGTGCTTTATATGCAGCAATCTGGTCGGCAGTTAAATCGCGGCAATGTCCGTTGTAACCAGGTGCGACATTGGCAGCGCGTTGTGCTTCGCGCACCGCTTCTAGCTCTTCAGGTGAGCAGTAGCAGTGATAAGCATCTTTCTGATCTAAAAACTTTTGCGCCCAGTGCGCATAGATATCTAAACGCTGCGACTGTAGGTAAGGACCGTTTTCGCCACCGACTTCTGGACCCTCATCCCAATTGAGCCCCAGCCATTTCAGAGTATCAATGGCAGCTTGGATGTATTCATCGGTGACGCGAGTTGTATCGGTATCTTCGATGCGGAATAAGAATGTGCCGCCTGTGTGACGTGCATATGCCCAGTCGAAGAGCGCAGTACGGATATTTCCAACGTGTAGATCACCAGTTGGTGATGGAGCAAAACGAACTTTTACTTTTTTCTGGCTCACGGTTTTGCACTCACCTTATTTGTTAGTTGGCCTAGTCCATCGATTCCGATAACAACGTTGCCGCGTTCGATAAGCGGTCCGATTCCGGCTGGAGTTCCGGTGATGATTACATCGCCCGGCAGAAGTGTCATTACTTGTGAGACAAAGACCACGATATCGGCGACGCTAAAGATCATCTGATCAAGGGTTGCATCTTGGCGGATCTCATCATTGACCTTCGAGAAGATGCGTTGTGTGCCAGGAATAAAGTCGGTTTCGATCCAAGGACCTAGTGGGCAGAAGGTATCAAAGCCCTTAGCGCGCGCCCATTGGCCATCGCTCTTCTGTAGTTCGCGACAAGTAACGTCATTGGCCAAGGTGTAGCCGAAGATAACTTCGTTAACGCGCTCTTTGGGAACATCTTTACAGACACGGCCGATTACAACAGCAAGTTCTGCTTCGTAATCAATGGTTGGCGCCATCGCCGGCCAGACAATGGTGTCGCCGGGACCGATCACTGAAGTATTTGGCTTTAAGAAGATGATTGGTTCTTTCGGAACTTCCGAGCCCATCTCTTTTGCATGGTCTGCATAGTTCTTGCCAACGGCAACGATCTTGCTTCGCGGGATAACTGGTGCAAGCAAGCGAACCTTAGTTAGCTCAACCTTTGCCGCTGTCTTGGTGACTCCGTGATAGATCGGATCTCCTGAGATAACGCTGATCTGATTGTCATCTTCGAGGATGCCAAATAGCGGGTCGGTACCTAAACCTGATTCAGGACCTGGAGAGAAGCGAACAATACGCATTGGGCTATCTTACGCCCTTGTCACACTTCCACTTGCATCGATATGAAAGAGCGCAGCAAGTGCTGAGTGCTGCTTAATAACCGCAACCTTGGCATCTGGCAAACCTGCATAAACAACGCCTTCGATACCTGAAATCTGTGATGCCAGGGCTACAACAAATACTGCTTCGACTGCATCAAGTGTTAATTCAGGCGATGCCACGTTAATTGCAACATAGGTGCGACCGGTTGAATCGCGAAGAGCTGCTGCTTGCTTTGCGCCAGATCGTGCCAGCGTTGAAGTAGCAAGCGTTGCTAACTTTTGATCTTCTGGGTTATCAAAAGCGTTATCGAGGTTTGCACTACTCATGCTCATCAACCTCTCCATCTTTAATACGTTCGATAATTACCGAGCTAATTTTACGACGGCGACCGAGCGGACGCTCTGAAGTAATTGACCAGCCCGACATTGAAATTGTGCTGCCCGCGATCGGCACACGACCGAGCTTCTGCGCCATTAGCCCACCAATGGTGTCGACATCTTCAAAGTCTTCTTTATCAATCTCGATCTTTAGCTCATCAGCGAGATCTTCGATATGCAAGGTAGCTTTGGCGCGCGCCTTATCTTCATTGATCCAGATAAATGCTTCAACGCCATCATCGAACTCATCGGCGATCTCGCCCACGATTTCTTCAATAATATCTTCGATCGTAATGATTCCGGCGGTTCCACCATATTCATCGACGACAATCGCTAAGTGAATCTGATCGCGCTGCATCTCTTTCAATAATTCGGCTGCGATCTTAATTTCAGGAACAAAGACGGCAGGACGCATATGTTGTTCAACTTTTTCAGTCGTCTCAGAATCATGGTGATCGAGAGCGCGCTTTGCTAAATCTTTTACGTATGCGATACCGATGATCTTGTCGAGGCTTTCGCCGACAACAGGGATACGTGAATAACCGCTCCGAAGTGCCAGCGATAGCGCTTGGCGCAGAGTCTTATCGCGTTCTATCCAGACCATATCTGTGCGGTGCACCATCAACTCGCGCACCAAGGTATCGCCGAGTTCAAATACTGAGTGGATCATCTCGTGCTCATCTGATTCCACTAATCCACGTTCGTGCGCTTGATCTACCAGATCCCGAAGTTCGGCTTCATTGGTAAATGGGCCGCCGCGAAAACCCTTACCGGGTGTGATCGCATTACCGATTGCAATAAGTAAGTTGGTAACTGGACCCAAGATAAAGGCTAAAAAGTAGGCAACAGATATTCCAGCGCGCGCCCATTTATGTGGTTGTTGGCGACCCAAGGTGCGTGGTCCAACTCCGACGACAACGTATGAAAGAACCACCATTACGACTACGGTTGTAATCATCGCTTGCGCTGACGAGTACTGGCGTAGCAAAGCTACTGCTAACAGCGCTGCAGCAGTGAATTCGCAGATCTTGCGAACAAGTAGCAGC
>WLLM01000008.1 GCA_009700715.1 Actinomycetota bacterium | reverse complement strand
TGCTTTATCGTCGAACCAGTTCTGGAAAATATCGGAATTGTTCTTCCGGATGCGGGTTACCTAGAGCGCGTTCGCGAGCTATGTGATCAATACGGAATTATTTTAATATTTGATGAAGTAAAAACTGGACTTACTGCAGGACATCAAGGCGCAGCACAACGTCTTGGCGTTAAACCAGATCTAATTACTCTTGCTAAATCAATCGGCGGCGGACTTACTCTCGCGGCATTTGGTGGAAAAAAGCAGTACATGGATTTTGTAACAAATGGAAAGATGGCGCACTTCGGTACTTTCAACGGTAATCCGCTAGCAATGGCAGGTATTAGAGCAGTCGATAAAATCTGTACTGCCGAAACTCTTGCCGCTGCCGAAGCGCTTAACCAACAAGCACTTGAGCGCATCTCAGAGATTATTGATGAGTACCAACTTCCAGCGCATACCGTCGGTTTCGGCGTAAAGGGCTGTATTACTTGGTCAACAACGCCGGTTCGCAACTATCGCGATTACAAGGCAACTGACTTTGCAGTAGCTGAACTTTCTTGGCTCTGGTCGCTTAACCGCGGAATCATTACGCCTCCGGGACTTGATGAGCAGTGGTTGATCAGCTTGGCACATGGACAGAAAGAGATCGACATCTTGGTCGAAGATTTCCGTTCACTTGCCGCCGCACTTCGCAGCTAATTAATCGATCTGTACAACAAAATCTGCGCGCGAACGTCCTCGTTCAATTAATTGAGCGTTGGCTTCATCTGTTCCTTTAGCCCACGCTTTTGCAGCCTCAGGTTCTTTTCCATATGCAATGTGGCGCGAGATCAGTCGAGCAATTCTCTTATCGTCATCGACATCGACCATCCAGCTCTCGTCCAATAAATCTTTTACCTCTTCCCAGCCGCCGGCATCGTGCAGCAGGTAGTTACCCTCGATGATTACGACTTTTGTAGCAGAAGTAACTACTCCTTGAGCGGCGATTGATTCTTCAATTGCACGATCAAATATTGGGTAGTAAATGTTCTGTGTTTGCTCAGAACGAATTCGTTTTACTAGCGAAGCAAATCCCGCCACATCAAAGGTATCTGGAGCACCTTTGCGATCAGCGCGCTTTAAATCCTTCAATACTTTATTGCTTAAGTGATATCCATCCATCGGAACAACGGTGACAAATTCTTTGGGCAATTTGCTCATTAAGAACTTTGAAAGCGTTGACTTTCCTGCCCCGGGTTTTCCAATAATTCCGATTAATACTCGCTCGGTTGAGTCAGCTAGAAAGCTTTCGATTCTTGCTAAAGCCGCCTGCTGGTTCGCTAATTGTTCGGGCATTTTTCAAGTTTAGCGCTTGAACTTAACTCAATACTAGGGAATCATAATTTCATGATAAAAAATGGAATCATCAACGGAGATCTCGCCTCGCTCTTAGCTCGCTTTCGCCATGTAAATACGATCGCAATTGTTGATGGCCCATTTCCTACCTACCCAGGCGTAGAAACCATTGACCTGGCGTTAGTTATGGGAACGCCAACAGTTTCACAAGTTCTAGATGCGATCTTGCCTCACTTGGATTTAACCGGCATGTATCTCGCTGCTGAATTTGAAGTCAAGGTAGATGCCGCAACAGTTGCCGAATACAAGACTCACCATCGTGGTCTTGCAACAACTGTGATTCCTCACGAAGAGTTCAAGATGAAGGTTGGCCAAGCGTTAGGAATTATTCATACAGGGGATGCAGTCCCTTACAGCAGCGTTATTTTGCGATCAGGCTGAAATCTATTTCCTCAATAGTCGGGTAAGAAGATTGCGCACCTTTGCGCGTAACGCTCTTAGTTGCACAATCAATTCCGAACTGAACTGCGCTCTCTTCTGTTGCCCCTGATGCAAGTGCAGCAGCAAACGCCCCAATAAAGCAATCCCCTGCACCTGTTGTATCCGTAGCCGAAACTTTCTTAGCTGCAAAACGTTTTACTGAACCGTCAGCAGTTACTAATGCTGCTCCATCGCTTCCCAAAGTCACGATTGTGCGGCCGTTGCTTCGTAGCGATGCAATTACCGAATCAGAATCTGGCGCGCGATGAGTTTTATCAAGTTCTGCAAATTCAATCTCGTTTGGAATTAACCAATCCGTTAACTCGAGAAGATCATCAGTTAGCGGTTGATATGGAGCAGGGTTGAGAATCGTGGTGATTCCTAATTCTTGTGCGGTGCGAAAAGCAGCCAGTGTGACTTCTTGCGGAATCTCGCACTGAGCAATTAATACGCTGACATCTTTTAACTTGGAAACTTCGTCGACCGCATCCTGAGGCGTTAGTGCAAAGTTTGCCCCTGGAACAATCGAAATTCGATTCTGGCCTTCGCCATCTACCCAGATATGCGCAACACCTGTGTGTGTTGGAAGGCGTAAAACCGATGAAGTATCCATCCCACAATTCTTAAAATTGGCCAAACTTTCATCACCAAAACCATCGCTACCAATGCCAGTAATCATCGTTACCTTTGCGCCGGTGCGAGCCGCCATTACCGCTTGGTTTGCGCCTTTTCCGCCGAAGCCAGTCGTGAAACTATTTCCGAAGCGTGTTTCGCCGGCTGCTGGAAGCACATCGGCGTAGACGGTTAAATCCATCATCGTGCTGCCAATTACTGCGATCTTGGTAGTAGAAAAACCTGACATTTTTATAGCGCAACTTCTGCATGTGATTCATGCGATTTCATCGCTGCTGCAAATGCGCGGTGTGAATCAACAACTTCAGCCACTGATGCGCAGGCAAATTTATCGCCGAGCTTTCCTTCACGTTCTGCGAAGTAAGCAGCCCACATCTGCAAGAGCGCATCGGGAAAACCAAATTCAAAGATGTGGCCAGTAATGACCGGCCAATTTGTTACATGGCCCGGTTGAATTTCTGACCATACTTGTTCTCCATTGCGCAGAGCAAAGGTGTGATAAACCGCAGGGTTCTTGGTACTAAAGCGAACTCCACCAGTCATACCGATTGCACTAAAGAAGAATGTGTTGCTTTCTCCTGGCGCTATACGCTTCATCTCCCAGAACATTGGAAATTCGCGAGCGTTGCCTGGGTTAGCGGCGCGCATTGCAAGAACTGCGTTGTCAAAAGTATCGCAAGGTACTTGTTCACCTTGTGCATTTTCACGATATGTAACGATGTCATCAAGTATTGCAAAGACTTTAGTTGGTTTATATCCGAGGCGAAGCGGGATATGCGCAGCATGCATTCCGAGGTCACCTAATACGCCGATGTCTCCGCAGAATTTACGTTGGCGCTTCCAATTAATTTTCTTAGCGCGATCAATATCTGATGAGTGCAAAAGTCCTGAGCGAACTTCAACGATTTCACCAAGATTGCCGCTACGGGCTTCGCGGATTGCAGCTTGTGCACCTGGATAGAAAGGAAGTTCGCTGGATACCCGGACAAAGTTTTTCTTGCCGGCAAGCGCAGCTTCGATTTTTTCAGCCGCAGCTAAATCAATACCAAATGGTTTTTCGCCAAGAAAATCTTTACCTGCGTTAATCGCTGCTATATAAATCTCTTCGTGCAGGTTATGAGGTACAGCGATGTAAACAACGTCAACGTTTGGACTAGCCAATAGCTCTTTGTAATCGCTATATGACTCGGCGACTCCTGCGTTGGTAAAGAACTCTCGCACCGAATCAGAAGTATCTGCAATCGCAGTTATCTCTGGGCGTACCGGATGATCAAGCAGCGCATCCCAGCGCCCAACAAGCGCAAGAAGTTCACGGCCCATGAGACCGCCGCCAATAATTCCGACTCTAACCTTTTTCTGTGAAGACATATTAAGCAGAGACAATCTTTAGCGCGTCTTGAGCTGAAGTTCCCTTGTGCAGCATCGCCATCAGCGCCTGTGTCATCTTCGCTGGTTTTGGATGAGCGATGATATTTCGACCATAAACAATTCCGGCCGCGCCTTGTTTTAGAACTTCTGCGGTGCGATTTAGCAGCTCTTCATCAGATACTCGTCCGCCGCCACGAACTAGAACTGGAACTGAGCCTGCTGTTTGAATCACGTGGTGATAATCAGCCGCGTTATCTGTTGGGTCAGCCTTAATTACATCTGCACCAAGTTCAATTGCTTGGCGTACAAGTGGAACAACTTTTTCGAGCTCGCCATCTGATGTGTATCCGCCTGTGGTTGCATCTTTCATTACCAACGGCTCAACCATCAAAGGCATTCCGTAATGCTCGCACTGCGCTTTAAGAGTCATGATGTTGCGAATGCAGGCATCACGAAGTTCTGGGCGCCCAGGAAGATCAAGGAGATTAACAACCACAATCGCAGCATCTAACCGAACTGCTTGAAGTACTGGTTCTTCAAGAAGGATGCTAAATAAATGATCTGGAATTACCTTGCCATAAACATTTGCCACATCTGTGCGGAGAACGAGTGATGGTTTATGAGGGTTTGGATTATTTTGTAGGAGTTTGGCTTGCCCTAGGGTTAATTGGATTGCATCTGGCGCGGCCTCAATCAAGGTGTTTACGGCGGCGCCCATATCTTCAATGCCTGCTAGAAATGTTCCTTCGCCAAAGAAGCCATGGTCAACTGCGATATCGAAGCAGCGTCCATTATTAAATAAGCGCTTGAGGCGAATTGATACATCAGACATTAAGTAACTCCATTTTCACTGGTAATTTCTCGAACCCTGCAAGTAGTCTAGAACCATGTCACAGAGTTCAACCACCCCCGCAAAGCTCCCATCAAATCAATTCGATCACTTCTATCGCGGCGGAAATCGCATCGGCGCCTTGCGTCACGGTCCTGGTGGACCAATGCGTCCCGAAGAGTGGATCGGTTCGATCACAACTCGATTCGGCGAAGCAGAGCAAGGGTTATCAAGGTTAAGCGATGGCACTTTGTTACGCGATGCGATTAAGAACGATGCCGACGGTTGGCTTGGAGCCGATCACGTTAAAAACTTTGGACTTAGCACTGAAATATTAATTAAGTTACTAGATCCCGATCAACGCCTTCCGGTTCACTACCATCCAAATAAAGCTTTTGCGAAGACTCATCTTGGTTTAGATCACGGTAAAACCGAAGCATGGATTATCTTGGAAGCACCTGCTGGTTCTGGAGTTGGCTTAGGTTTTGCCGAAACTCAAAATAAAGATGACCTTCTTAAGTTAGTTCGCGCACAAGATTCAGCAGCGCTGCTTGCATCACTACGTCGTACTGAAGTTCAGGTTGGCGATGCTGTTCTTGTTCCAGCGGGGGTTGCACATGCGATTGATGCTGGAATATTTGTTCTCGAACTTCAAGAACCAACAGATTTGTCTGCGCTTCTTGAATGGGAAGGTTTTGCAGTAGATGGCATAAAAGATGGCCACCTCGGATTAGGTTTCGAGACAGTTACAGATGCACTCATGCTGGAACCACTTGGTGATGCGGAATTTGAATCGCTAATTACCCATAACGTCTTCTCTGGTGGCGCGCTTCGCTCAGTGCTCCCGCTTAAATCAGATGGTTACTTCCGCGCTCATTTAGCTCCAGGTACAGGAGATTTCCCAGCAGGATTTGCGGTCGCCCTTGTATTAGATGGTTCAGGATCAATTTCATTTGCTAGCGCGCCAGAAATGGAAATTACCAAAGGCGATGCTGTTGTAATTCCATTTAGCGCTGGTGCATTTACCTTTACCGGCGCAAATGCAATCGTATGTCGTCCACCGCTTGCCGAATTGGCGCGCGTAGCGCCGTAAGCGCCGCTGTTAACAAATAAAAATGTCTCAGCAGATACTTATCGGGGTCGATGTTGGCACCTCGCGCATCAAAGCGGTCGCCACTGATCTCGATTTAAAAGTTATTGCAGAATACGCAGAACCAACTCCTTGGCGCCATGAAAAGAACACCAGCGATATAGATATGTTGCTTTTGGCTAAGACTGTAATAGCGGTTGCAGCAAAGGCAGCTGAAAGCGCGGGCGGCAAGGTTGCGGCAATTGGCTTTACCGGCTTTAGCGAAACTGGTGTTTTGATAGATGGTGATGGCAATCCGTTGGCCCCCGGAATGGCTTGGCATGATCCTCGCGGAATTACCGAACCAATAATTAACGAACTGGGTGACTTTGAATTTAGAGCACGCACCGGAACTTTGGTAAATGAAATCGCTTCAATTTCCAAGACTCTCTGGCTTAATAAAGAATTTCCCGAAAGTCGCAAAGCGAAACATTTTCTTTCTGCACCTGAATGGGTCGCTTATTGTTTAGGTTCAGAATTAGTCAATGAGCTTTCACTAGTTAGCCGCACTGGTTTCTTTGATGTTGAAGCCCGCGCACCGTGGCGCGAAGCAATGACGCTAGTCGGTGGCGGCGAAGATTTCTTAGCGCGCTTAGTTGTTGCGGGCGAGCCAATCGGATTTGTAAATAATGAAGCACCTGAGGTGTTACGTGGTGCAGTAATAACGATTGCCGGACATGATCACTTCACCGCCGCTTATTACTGCGGTGCCATTAATGAAGGTTCGCTCTTTGATTCGATGGGAACCGCAGAAGCGCTACTACGTACCTTCAAGAAACCACTTTCACGCGAAGCAATTGCTGAACTCGCTGCGGCGAATGTAGGTTTGAGTTGTTCAGTAATCGCAGATCATTTCACTTTACTTGGTGCGCTTCCAACAGGGTTAACTCTTGAAAGAGTTTGTTCGCTGGTTGGTGTATCTACACGCGATGAAAAAATCGCACTTGGTGAAGCTGCCCTAAAAATTGATCCATCAGCTAGCGCTATGCGAGTTGTAAATGATTATCACGGACTTTCAGTTACCAATCTCGATGATGCGGTCTCACCAGCGGCGCTCTTTCGGGCAACCACTGAACATTTGATCGACGACTCCGCACAAATGGTTGCACTCATAGAAAAATTCACGGGTAAAGCCGGAGATGTTGTCATTGCTGGTGGATGGATTAAGAATCCCATGATCGCCAGTGCGAAAAATAAACAATTTGGAAGTTATAAAGTTTCCGATGCAACAGAGGCCGGCGCGACTGGAGCTGCACAATTTGCAGGCATAGCTGCAGGGATTTTTAAACTAAATAATTAATTACTTGTACTGCTCAAGCGTCCACGCACGAACACCGCCGGCCACGCCTGCGGCATTCGGAACGATTACGACTTCATCACCCATGCGATCAAGATCTGCCTGGCGTATGCAACGCGCGTTTCCGCCGCCGATGTAAAGGCGATCCCACATAAATACTGGACGAAGCTCATCAACCATTGCGCGGATACGGCGTGACCAGAAAGCATTTCCAAGACGACGACGTTCGTGTTCACCAATCCATGTGTCATAAGTAGTTGCGCGACGCACTGGAGCATGTGAAAACTCAATATGTGGAGAAAGTGATCCACCGTAAAAGATTGCAAAACCAAGTCCGGTACCAAGCGTGATCACTACTTCATATCCAGAGCCAGAGATAATTCCGGCGCCATGAACTTCGGCGTCGTTTAATACACGTGTCGGCATTTCTAACTTCTTAGTTAACGCATTCTGCATATCGAATCCGCTCCACTGTTCTTGGAGTTCTGGATCAATTTTTGTGCGAGGGCCAGCTTTGGTCATGTAATGCGGAGTAGAGATAACCACACCGTGGCGAATCATTCCGGGCATACCAACTGTTGCGCGATATGTCGTTGGAAGTGAATCTGAAATACCTTTTATAGTTTCGATGAAACGATCCGGAGAAAGTGGATATGGGGTTTCAATTCGACTCGGCTTTGAGTGCATTGTGCCCGACTCATCGAGTACGCAGCTCTTAAGAAAGAGTCCACCGCAGTCGACCGAGAGGGTTAAGCGTTCATCATTGGCCATAGGCAAATTCTCCCACAACCGTTGCTACAACCGAAATTTCTATTTGGATACGCTTATTTTCCGCGTTGGCCGTAGATATTTTGATAGCGGTCATACAACTTATCGACGCTCTCTTGATCGATTAATTGCAAGTTTCCAAGAGTCTTGGCGATCCAAGTCGTCTTCGCAACATCTTCACACATCACCGCAGATTTAACTGCTGCTGTTGCATCTTTGCCGATTGAAAATACGCCATGGTTCTTCATAATTACTGCAGAAGAACGGTGTCCTGTAAGGGTTTCGACCACACCTTTGCCGATTGCATCGTTGCCGATAAGTGCAAATGGTCCGAGTGGAATTTCGCCACCAAACTCATCGGCCATCGCAGTTAGTGCACATGGAATTGAACTGTGGATTGCACTCCAAGCTGCCGCGTAATTTGAATGCGTATGAACAACTCCGCCAACGCCTTCCATGTTGCGATAAATATAGGCATGGGTATGGGTATCACTTGAAGGTGAAAGATCGCCTTCTAAGACATTTCCATCAAGATCACAAATGATCATCTGTGACGGTTTCAAATCTTCGTAGCTAACGCCGCTCGGCTTGATCATAAATCTTTTGCCATCTGACATTAGTTCAGAAACATTTCCAGCAGTCCAGGCGACTAGTCCATATCGTTGTAGATCTATATTTAACTTACAAACCTTTTCGCGCAAATCTTTATCGGAACTCATTACTTTCCTTCCGCAGATGTGAGTGCACGATCACGGATCGCACGTAGTGAATGCATCGCACCATTGTGGCCGAAGCTTTCATATAAATCGTTGTAATGCTTATAAAGATCGTTATAAACCTTCGCATTCGCTGGATTTGGCTGGTAACGCTCGCTAGCGACTCCACCCATCGCTGCCGCAGCGGTTTGCACATCTTTATATGCACCAGCCGCTACCGCCGCATGAATTGCTGAACCAAGTGCCGGACCTTGAGCAGATTTAATAATTGTGATCGGCATATTTAAAACATCTGCGTAGATCTGCATTACGAAACTGTTTTTAATCAGCCCACCAGCGGCGATAAATTCCTTTACCGGCACACCAGATTCGTTAAAGGTCTGCACGATTTTGCGCGCACCGTAAGCAGTTGATTCAACGATTGCGCGATAAATTTCTTCAGGCTTTGTTGAAAGCGTTAGCCCCATAATCAAGCCTGACAGTTGATGATCAACGAGCGTTGAACGGTTTCCGCTCTGCCAATCGAGAGCAACCAATCCATGAGCGCCAACAGGCTGTGCGCTAGCTAGATCAGATAGATAGGTATGAATATCAGCGCCTTTTGCCGCAGCTGCTGCGGTGTATTCGGCTGGTGCGTAATTATTGGCAAACCAACCGAAGATATCGCCAACGCCTGATTGTCCGGCTTCGTAACCGAGTGCACCATCGATGATTCCGCCATCTACAACGCCGCACATGCCAGGTACTTCGGCAAATTTTTCGGAGACCATAACGTGGCAAGTTGAAGTGCCCATGATCGCAACCATTTGGCCTGGGTTAACTGCATTTGCTGCCGCTGAAGTTACGTGAGCATCCACGTTTCCTACTGCAACTGCAATTCCTTCGGGAAGGCCAGTCCACTTTGCTGCCTCAGCGGTAAGCGTTCCGGCAGATGCGCCAAGTGCGCCGATCTCATGCTCTAACTTTTCACCAATAAAGTTTTCAAACTTTGGATTCAAAGCTGCTAAATACTCTTTCGTTGGATACTTTCCATCTTGGTAAATACCTTTGTAACCAGCGGTGCAGATATTGCGTACGTACTTGCCGCAGAGTTGCCAAATAATCCAGTCAGCTGCTTCCACCCATTTATCCATTGCTTGGTAAATCTCAGGAGCTTCTTCCAAGACCTGTAGCGCTTTAGCGAATTCCCATTCGGATGAAATCTTTCCACCGTAGCGAGAGATCCAAGGTTCTTTCCGTGAATGGGCAAGATCGTTTATGCGATCTGCATGTGGTTGCGCAGAGTGGTGTTTCCATAATTTTACGAAAGCGTGTGGGTTCTTGGAAAATTCGGGAAGTTCGCAAAGTGGGGTGCCATCGCTCTTTACTGGCAGAACTGTGCAAGCGGTGAAATCTGTGGTTATCCCGATGACAGATTTAGGATCGATGCCTGATTCTTTAAGGACTGCAGGAACTGTATTTTTTAAAACATCTACATAATCTGATGGAACCTGGAGCGCCCAATCAGGTGGCAACTTTGCACCGGATGCTGGCAATTTATCTTCGACGACTGCATGCGGATATTCGTAAACCGCAGTGGCAATTTCGGTTCCATCGGATACCCGCACTAATAAAGCGCGACCGGAAAGGGTTCCGTAATCAACACCGATTACATACTTATTAGCTAAATCGCTCATTGAATCTGGCACCCGAGGAGCCTACCGCAGGGATATTCGCTGCTGCTAGAGTTGAAAAAGTTAACTGATATTAAATTGAAGGAGTTTCCATGACTGTCATTACGATTTTGGGCGCTGGCGGCAAAATGGGTAACCGAGTTACCCAGCCACTTCTTGATACAAAGAAGTACGAGCTGCGCTTCGTCGAAAAATCGGAAGCTGGTCAAGCGCGCATTCGCGAAGCTGGTCATACAGTTATGGAATTAGATGATGCGCTAAAGGGAACCGATGTAGTCATCTTTACAACTCCCGACGCACTTGTTCGCCAAATTTCGGATGAAGTTGTTCCCAAGTTGGATCCCGGAACCAAGATTCTCTTTCTTGATCCAGCGGCAATCGCCGCAGACCGCGTCAAACATCGCGCGGATATCTCTTGCTTTGTTTGTCACCCAACTCATCCGCCAGTTTTTAGTCTGCTCGGTGAAACAGATCCGGCAGCACGTCGCGATTACTGGGGCGGCGGTCTTGCAACACAAGCGTTGGTATTTGCAATCGCCTGGGGAACTGAAGAAGAAGCAGATCTTGTGGAAACAATTGCAACTGAAATGTTTGCGCCAATTAGCGCAAGCCACCGAATTACAGTTCAGCAGATGGCGCTACTTGAACCAGCGCTTAGCGAAACTCTAATCAATGGCTGTGTAGAAGTGATCACTCAAGGTCTGCAAAAAGTTATCGATCTCGGTGTTCCCGAAGCTGCTGCAAAAGATTTCTGCATGGGACATCTACAGATCAGCATCGCTTTATTATTTGAAGAACTTAACTGGAAGTTATCGGATGGCGCACTTATGGCGCTAAAGCACGCGCAAGGTTCGCTCTTCCGTGACGATTGGGATGCCATATTTAAGCCTGAAAATGTGCTCGCGAGCGTTAAGCAAATAACCGGTGGAGATAAGTAATTAAATGAAACTTGGTATTTCCAGTTTCACCTTTCCTTGGACGATCGGCGGAATCGAGCCTGAACATCCAGTGTCGATGAGCGCACTTGAGCTGTTGGAGCGCGCTCACGATTTAAAGGCAGATGTACTTCAAATTGCCGATAACTTGCCGATCGGCGGGCTTAGCGATGACGAGTTATTAAAACTAAAGACGCAAGCTGATGTTTATGGAATCGCTATAGAAGTTGGCACTCGCGGAATTAAATCTGAAAACATCTCAAATTTTCTACGTATTGCTCAATTACTGGGTTCTCCGATCTTGCGAGTAGTTATAGATAGCAAAGGACATGAACCAAGCATCACTGAGATTGTTGAACTGCTTAAACCATTTGAGTCTGAATTTAAATCTGCTGGAATTAAATTAGCGATTGAAAATCACGATCGTTTAACCTGCGCCGAATTTAACGAGATCATCGACAAGGCTGGGCCTGATTGGATAGGTATCTGTCTAGATACCGTTAACTCACTCGGTGCAGTTGAAGCTCCCAATACAGTAATCCCGGCCTTGGCACCGCGTGCAATAAATGTTCACATGAAAGATTTTGAAATAGTTCGCACCAATGGGCAGATGGGATTTACCGTTCGGGGCACGGCGCTCGGCGAAGGACGGCTCGATGTCGCTGAAGTAATTGCTGCGGTTGGCGGCGCTAAGCGAGATATCACTTCCGTTATCGAACTCTGGACTCCGCGCCAAGATAGTTATGCCGCAACTGTGGAACTTGAAAATAATTGGGCAAAGATCAGCGTTACCAACTTACGTAAATCGATAGGATCTTAACTATGGAGCTAACGGGCTATAACGTTGTTATCACTGGTGGCAGCGGAGGAATTGGTTCAGCGCTCGTATCCGGACTAATCGCATCTGGTGCAAGTGTTCATAACTTAGATATTCAAGACGCTCTGAAACCTGATGCAACCTTCCACAAAACTGATTTAACAAGTGAAGCATCCGTGAAGGAAACTCTATCTACAATTGAAAAGATCGACGCGCTGATCGTTTGCGCAGGCGTTCAGTTAGTAGGGCAAGATTCCAAGATTGGTGAAGTTGCGCTAGAAACTTGGCAGAAAACGGTTGATATAAATATGACTGGCGCTTTTCTCTCGGTAAAGCACGCTATTCCTGGTCTTATTAAATCTGGCCGAGGTTCAGTTATTTTGATCGGTTCTCCAACGGGTATGACGATGGAGGGCGCTGGTTACACAGCATATGGCGCATCAAAGGCCGGAATGATGGGGCTTTCGCGCATAATCGCCGTTGACTACAAAGAGCAAGGTGTACGTTCCAATGTGGTTGTTCCCGGAACTATGTCGACACCTTTGATTCAAAAGATTTGGGATGACCCAGAGAAGGGCCCTGATCTAATTCGCCGAACTCCGCTTGGACGAATGGGTAAGCCAAGTGATTTGGTTGGTTTAGTTAATTGGTTGGTATCTGATCAATCTTCATTTGCAACCGGTGCTTTCTATGCAGTTGATGGCGGAATGACTGCGCGATGAGCAAGCACTTTTGGCCCGATACCCAAAGGGTTGAACATGCCGGATTTACTTTAGATATCGCGCGCGCAGCAATAAGAAACATTACTTATCAAGAGGTACAAATAATTGACTTGCTTTATACCGCTATTCGTCCTTGGGATTGGTCAACGCTAGAGTCTGATGAACATAGCGAAGCTGTCGAAACTCTTGGCGAAAATTGTGTCGTAACGATTACCGATTTATTTGAAGGGTCAATGCAAGGTAAGACTGTCGTGACTTTGCAACCGAATGGAAGATTTACAGTAGATTACAAATTAACCGGTCTTGGAAAATTTGAAATCCAACGCTGGGGAGTTTGTTTCTGTCTCCATACTGGCGACTGGATGGGCGCAACCGTCAAAGCATCCGGAAATGAATACAAGTTAGCTTCCGAGATATCTCC
>WLLM01000079.1 GCA_009700715.1 Actinomycetota bacterium | reverse complement strand
TGTTCATCTGCGATATCTGCGGCTCCAGCCGGAAGAGCTAAACCACCAGCTAAAGTTAAAATTGCAAGAACAGAAGTTATTTTTCTAAAAATCATTTCTTCTTATACCCCGTTGGACACTTTGGGTTGATGGCAGTTACTTTCTTGGTGCTCTTGCCTTTCACGCAAGTAATTGAAGTCTTCTTGGCGACTGCTGGTTTAGTTGAAGCAGTTGCAGATGGGGTTGGTGTTGGCGCTGCCTCTTGGGTCAACTTAACTCGGACAGTTGGAGAAGAGAACGTAAAGCCGTATGCACCAAG
This sequence comes from Actinomycetota bacterium, assembly GCA_009700715.1. Classification (GTDB taxonomy): domain Bacteria; phylum Actinomycetota; class Actinomycetes; order Nanopelagicales; family Nanopelagicaceae; genus Planktophila. Next base: position 4,632 of record WLLM01000079.1, on the reverse strand, counting down.
CTTTAGCCATCCATTCTTTTCATTGATCACTGTTGTTGCAGCGTTTGCCTCTCCGTTTTCGGAGGTAATCGAAACGGTTGCACTAATTGGTGCGGCGGTAAATTTGTAGATGCAACGAGCAACTGCTGAAGACATGATCAGCTCGTAAGTGCCTTTGAAGACCGTTGTTCCATCAGCTTCGTAGTGAGTCGAAGCAACTTTGTAATCAAGAGTTCCATCTTTAAAAGTCGGTGGGCCATCTAAATACATAGTGGAGTTTGTTGTTACAACACCAGCCAGGGCTTTTTCCTTATCGAGGCATTCGCGAACTGGGCCAGAACCGTTATCGGTCATAGTTCCAAGACGCCATTGAGTAGGCATCGCAGCGGCCTTATCTTTCGCGATTGGAAGCCATAGTAAGAAGTTATCCATAGATGATTGTGAGAAGTTGGTATTGATATGTTTGAAGGAGATGTTCTTCATGCCGGCACGAGTTTTTTCGGAATTGGCAATCGGCAGGCCTAGATTTTCGTTTGTAACTGGGTAGTGCATGGCTTCACCACCCCAGAACTGTGGAAGGTAGGCAGCGACGTGTGCATCGGAAAGATCATCGCTCTTGCTCCATACATCGATCAATGGAACTGCGATTGGGTTAGCGGTGACACTTAAATTAGTGATTCCGTTAGTCGTGCTGTAATCGATAACTGCGTTCTTCATGCGGCCATGTAACCAGCCTGAAAGATTGGTGTTAAGGCGAAGTGCGAAACCGAATGAAATGTCTTTTGGCATTGTGTAGGGCAATGCGCACTGCGTGGTTGAAACAGCAACGCAGAGCTTGGAAGGTTTTGGGTCGCTTATTGGCTTTGTCTGAGTAGTGCCAACTTGGATACGACCGACTTGGTCGTATTTTGCGGTATTTGTATCAGTTGCGAGATCGAAGAAATCTCCTTCGATAACTTTGACCGCAGAAATAGATGCGCCAAGACGCGGGGTTTCAAATCCGGATTGATCATTTGTTCGGCTGGCAGAAAGCGTTGTCTTAACTAAGTACTTATCTCCTCCGGCATGCGGTGCATCCGGAATAGAAACCAGAGCGGCGCCAGTTCCACGAGGAACATTGAGTGCTTTATTACCAGCAAATGCTTGTGGGTTGTCTTTAGGAAAAACTGTTGCGGAGCTTACGGTTAATTTCTTACCGTTGGCATCTGTCGCAAAAATCTCGGAGATGCAGTTGATGTCGGTGGCATCTACGCAAACTGGAAGTACTGCGCGATAGTAAGAGTGAACAGTAAAAGCGCATCCATCTTCGGCGCCGGTGTTACAGATCGCTACTTTGGTAACTTTGCCATCAAATTTTCCATTATCGGAAGTGAAGTTGATCCAAGTCGAAGCTTCGGTATTTGCAAAGGCCGCTTCATTTGCTTCGTAGCCAATATAACCAGCGCCAGGTGCGGGTAGTTGAGCCCATTGTTCTGGAATTGAATCTGCGCCATGGGCAAGCGTTGGAGCAATTAGCGCTACTGAAATAAGTAGTGCTCCTAATTTTCCTAAACGCTTCACACGATCCCCAGTCTTAGAAGTTTTTTTTAGAATACTTACGAAGAGACCGACCCCGGCTCACTAATTTCTTAGCGAGCCGAGGAACGGTTTGCCCTCTATCGTCTATAAGGAAGCAGTTGAGAAACTACTTCTTCTTGTAACCTGCTGGACATGCTGGCTTGACTGCAGTGATCTTCTTTACAGCCTTGCCCTTAACGCATGTGATTGTTGTCTTGTTCAAGATCTTGGCAGCAGGCTTGTAGCCCTTCTTGATACCAATCTTGAGCTTTGGACGTGAGTATTCGAAGCCAGATACATCGATGATGATCTTGCCGTTCTTCACGCTGATGTTCTTGAGGAACGCTGCGGTTCCGCCAGCTTCTGTTGTAAGCGAGATTTCTAGAGCTGATGCAGCATCGTTTGGATTAGTCATACCCCAAAGAAGCGCAGCATCTGCTACAGGAATAACAGCCTTATAGAAGCCCTTGTTCACTGTCACACCATCTGGTGCAAAGTGAGGAGCAGCTGCACGCCATGTGAATGCCTTTTCCTCTTCGCTCCATACTGGAGTTGAGAGTCCGCAAACACCGTTTGAACCGACGTACATTCCACCAGATGTTCCTTCAACGCCGAAGCCTGAAGTGTCATCGTTTGATGCCATTGCGATCATCTGGAACTGACGAACGTTTGCCTTTGAAATACCGGCTTCGCCTTCGCAATCCTTAACAGATTTAGCAAGTGGAACAGTTACTGGTGTACCAGTGATTGAAATTGCGTTGTATTCGCCACCTGGTTGTTGTGTAACAACGATATCTGTACCAACAGCAACGGTTACGCCTGTTTGCATTTCGCCAACGCGTACCTTAACTGTGATCACAATATCTGAATCAAGGCTTGTTGCGTATGCCTTGTTTCCGACCTGGCCTGCGAGGTTGGTCTTCTTATCAGCACCTGTAAGTGTTGGAAGAACATCAACGAAGAGCATGCTTGAAACGAACTCGTTAGGAGTCTTCGCTTCTACATAAAGTCCGTCGTAACCAAGTGATCCAAGGTTTAGTCCTTGCCAATCAGGGTGAGTCCAACGACCGGCAAGTGCGCGACCTGCTTCAGCTGGAGTACCAACGGCAACTCCTGGAGCTGGTGCAAGTGGTGCAGTTGCAGCAAGCTCAGTTGCTTCTGCTGTTGCTGATTCAGTTGTTGGTGCAACGGTTGTTGAAGCCGCTGCTGGATCTGCAGGAACCGCAGCAGGTGTACCTGCAACAGCCCATCCGTTTACAAGTGCATTCTGAGTAACCCAGATAGGAATGATGATTCCTTCAGTTGCCTTAAATGTCTTTGTAGCAGCATCGTAAGTTGTTCCCCATACTGGACGCTGTTGAGTTGCTGATAGTTCAGCAAGATCAATAAATGTCACACCGGTGAAGTTTGCGATCTGCTTTGCAGCCTCTGCTGCTGTTGGATAGAAGAAGAAGAACTTAACTTCGTTATCCTGTAAGAAAGCTACTGAACCCTTGAAGCACTCACCAAATGTAGATTTGGTGTTTGTCTTTGTTGTTGGGTTAAAGCAATCCATTTGGTAGCCATAGAAATCAAGTGGCTTGTTAATGTCATAAGTCTTCTTGGCTGGATCGTACTTCGCACCCTGTTCTGGGTGATTAGCTGTCCCGTAAAGTGAAGATAGATCCTGCATGACAAACTTTCCTGATGCTAGAACATCGCGCTGGTACTGCGACATCCACCAGTTGTTGTCGACGACTTTTCCACCCTTGATCTGTGCAACTGGTGCAAAGAAATCTGAAGGTGTCTTCTTAGCTGGAACTTCTGCTCCGCTAGGTACATAGGTCAAAGGAATTTTCTGTCCTGAACCTGTTGTTAGTGTTACTGATTCGATGCAATAGATGCCGTTTTGAACAACACAGGCGTTCATTGCTGACTTAGGCAAGCGGATGGTTGCAGCAGATGCTGGATTAGCAGCTGTAAGCAAACCCGCGAGCATTGCTAGGGACGCAGCCCCGGCGAGTAGTTTCTTTTTCACATTTCCCCCATAGAGATAGGCGAAGCCACGGGTATGGCTTCATAGTGTTTACCGCACTATGGGGGCTAATTTATGCGCTGGGACTCCCCCAGAAAAGGGGCAATTCTGGAGTAATCACGCTCAATTAGCGGAGTTGAGCAATCTCTTCGGCTCAGACTCCTATCGGAGTTGAGCTAGATACCAGTTCCACTGCCATGTCTCACGCGGAGATGTCTGCAGCGATTCCTTGAATTCAGGGAAGCTATAGACCAGAAGTGCGGTTCCGCCAGGCAAAACCGTCGTTGGGCGTGAATCGCTGACGATAGGTGTGTGGTTGGTAAATAGTCCGAGTGATGGCGCAGTTGAAATTAAATCTTGAGTTCTATTTTCTAAACTCAAAACCCAAGTAACTGGACATTGACCCTGACCACAACGTTCCCAAGAAATCTTTAGACCAACTGCGGTTAATCCGCCAAGTGTGTCGCCAATTCCACCAGCACCGCTGATTGCGCCGAGATCGCCAACGCTTTGTTCCCAAGTAACTGGGTAATCAGATTGCAGACCAATTATTTCTGGCTGGCTATCTGCATTTGTTCCGGTAACTCCAGAATCTGAAGCAACCACAATTGGTGCAGGTTTCTGAAGAAATTCAAATATTCCGATACTTGTGGCACCTATAGCGACCACTGCAAGTACCGCAAAAAGCGCACGACGAATTCTTTGGCGACGAACCTTGGCGATGATAATTGGTGCAAGGTCGCGATTTTCTAGGACGCCTAGCGCCATCCATTGCATCTCGCGCTTGATTAGTGGATCTACATCACTCATTGTTATCCACCACTTCTGCGATTACCGTTTCGATTTCATTAGATCTTTGAGAACTTCCGGTCAGCTCTTTATTTGCTGACTTCTCAAGTTCTGGAACTAGTTCTACATATGCAGCCACTGCTGCCTTGCCACGAGCTAAATGAGATGCTGCTGTTCCCATTGGGATCTGCAGTACATCAGCAACTTCGCGCAAAACCATGCCGTGTTCGTAGATCAGAACTAAAACTGCACGTTGTGCAGCACTCAACGATTTAAGAGCGGCTTGCACCAAT
>WLLM01000078.1 GCA_009700715.1 Actinomycetota bacterium | reverse complement strand
TCTAGAACTGGGTTACCGTTCTTATCCTTCTTGTAGATGATCTTGTCGTAAGCACGATTGTTATCCTTGATGATCGCAGGATCGTTCCAACGTGTAATTGTTCCACCGAAAATTCCAGCGATAGTTGATGCTGAAAGTGAAAGAGTGTTACGTGATGGAAGGTTGTGCAAAATACCGATTGGAGCTGCTACTACTGGAACGTGGATGATGCTGGCGCGCTTTGATGATGCTGTGTGTGCTGCATCTGTAAACCAGAAATCTCCGACTGACTTATCTGAATTTGTACGACCTGCACCTGAACCAGATGCTGCATATGTATATGAATGTCCTGAAGCTGTGGCAAATGGAGCCTTGCATGCTTCTACTAGGAGCGCTGGAAATGAAGCGCCAGAACCTTGAAGATCAACTGCGTGAGCTGGTGTCGAGGCGACCAACCCAAAAACGAGTGCAACTGCTGCAGATTTTGCGAGCATTGAAACTTTCATTAATTTCCCCTTTTAGATTTAGGTGTCTTACAGGGCCAAAGATAAGAAGCCCTGGTTAACAACCCGCACCTAGAAGGCAAACGCTGATTAACGTTTAGATGAACAACAGGTAACGCTTAGCCGAAGCGGCCAGTTACATAATTTTCAGTGCGCTGATCCTTTGGCTGGGAGAAAATCTCACTGGTGCGGGCGACTTCAATCATTTCGCCAGGGCCACCATCAGATAAGAAGAAGGCGGTGTAATCAGATACGCGCGCTGCTTGCTGCATATTGTGGGTGACGATGACGATCGTCATTGTGTCTGAAAGTTCACGAATCGTGTCTTCGATTCGAAGCGTTGATCCTGGATCAAGAGCCGAGCAAGGCTCATCCATTAAAAGTACCTGCGGACGTACCGCTAGGGCACGGGCGATGCAGAGGCGTTGCTGCTGACCACCTGAAAGCGAACCACCATGTGTATTGAGGCGATCTTTAACTTCAGTCCAAAGTCCGGCGCGGACCAAACACTCTTCGAGGAGGTCATCTTTGTTATCAACTTTAAGTTGTGCCAGCTTTAACCCAGATAGAACGTTCTCGCCGATTGTCATTGATGGAAATGGGTTTGGCTTCTGGAAAACCATGCCGATTTGCAAACGAATCTTTGTTACATCAACGCCAGGGGCATAAACATCTTTGCCATCTAGCAAAACTTCTCCAGCCATTGCCGCACCCGGAATAAATTCGTGCATACGGTTGATTGTGCGAATAAATGTTGACTTTCCACAACCAGATGGACCGATCAGTGCAGTTACAGAACCTGCGGTGAAATCGAGATTGATATCTGAAAGAACGTGATTCTTGCCGAACCATGCATGAATACCGCGGGTCTCAAGACCAGTGCCCTGTGCTGAGTTTGTGCCATTACGTTCCGGCTTTGCCTGCGCAACACTTGCTAAGGAGCTGGGAGTGGTTGATGACATGGTCTTCTCGCTTTCAGGAGTTTGAATCACTTTGAAATTTTTCGGCTAGATAAGGAACGCGCTGCAATAAAGAGAATAAATACAAGAACCATCAAAACTAAAAGCCCTGCCCATGCGCGAGTAATCGCTTCTGGGGATCCGGCGTTAAATGACTTCCAGATGTAATAAGGAATCGAACCAACTGAACCGTTAAAGGGATTTGGATTGACTTTATCGCCACCACCAGTAAGTAGAAGAATTGGTGCAGTTTCGCCTGCGATACGAGCTACACCTAAAATAACTGCAGTCATCAACCCGCTGCGAGCTGCGGGAAGAACAATCATTGCAACAGTGCGCCATTGGGTTCCGCCAAGTGCTGTACCAGCTTCGCGTAAATCATTTGGAATAAGCAATAGAACTTCTTCTGACGTTCGTGCAATGGTTGGGATCATCAAAATGGTTAGCGCTAGAGAACCCATTAGCGCTGAATAACCTTTAGTTATTGGATAGAGAACTGCAGAGAGAATAAAGAGACCTGCAACAATTGACGGCACCCCAGACATTGCTTGAACCAAGAAGCGAATTGGACCTGCAAATTTTCCTTTTACTTCAGTTAGATATAGCGCCGTCAAGATACCGATGGGCACACTCATGATTAGTGCAAGCGCCACCAACGTAAGCGTTCCGGTGACTGCATGGAGAATTCCACCCGTGGCAATTGGATCTGTTGGTGTAGCCATCGACATATCGTGATTTAGCAGACCGAGATGTAGGCCAGGCAGACCATTTTTTATGACCGTAAAGAGGATGCTAAGCATTGGTAATACAGTAAGTACGGCACCTAGTGAAACGAATGTACTTACAACTGCATCTTTTGCTGCTGGAGCTCCTCTAGAAATAAATGCGAAAGTTGCTGATAAAAGTGCGTACGCGATAAAGAAAATTAAGGCGTATGCCAACTTTCCCTTCATTTCAGTAACCGCAACAAAGGCAAATGAGAAAAACCCAGCAAAGAGAACGATCGCTAATTCGCGGGCGCGATCAATGGGACGTTTCGCCCAAGGTTTCTGCGGAGTAGCTAGGGTGCTCATCGTCCTGACTTCCCGGTTCGTTTAACAATAAAGTTTGCAATCGCATTTACGCTAAGTGTGAGGAAGAAGAGAACGAGTCCCGCTGCCATAAGAGCTTTAATCTCGTAGGCGCTAGCTTCGCCAAATTTAAGAATAATAAGAGATGCAACGTTGCCACCTGCACCGAGGAGTACATGCCAGTTAACTTGAAAGACAATATTTAACACTGTGTAAACAGCAACAGTTTCACCCATCGCACGACCTAAGCCAAGCATCGCTCCACCGACAACACCGCTTCGACCATATGGAATTACGACGGCCTTAATCATCGCCCAACGTGTTGCACCTAAGGCGAAGGCGGCCTGAATACGATCAAGTGGGGCTTGCGCAAAGACTTCGCGAGAAACAGAAGTAATAATTGGAATGATCATAATTGCGAGCACTACACCAGCCACGAAAGGTGAGCGAGTAAAGAAGTAAGGCTTTACCTCGAAAAGTGGGATCCAACCCAAATACTTATTAATTAGCTTTGCCCAATATTCAACACTTGGCATCAAGACCAAAAATCCCCAAATACCAAAGAGGATTGATGGGAAAGCCGCCATCATGTCGACGATGGCTACAAGGATTCGCTTCATCCAAGCAGGAGCATAGAAATTTAAGAAGAGCGCTGAAAATACCGAGATTGGTACTGCAATGATTACAGCAACAATCGAACAGAGAATCGTTCCGACCAACATCGCTGATAGGCCGAACTTGCTATCAACTACGTTCGCTGATTCGTCCAAGGTAATTGACCATTCGGCATGGGTGATGAAGCCCAAGCCTTCTTGCTTAATAACTTCAAATCCGCGGTATGCCAAGAAGAGGGCGATTAAACCAAGAACTACAAGTGAAGAGAGTCCACCAGTTGTTACAACGCCACGAAAGACTTTGTCTGAAAGTCGAGGTTCAGTTGTTATCTCTCTTGGTTCTGGAATTTGAACAGCAGAGGTAGTCATTCTTTACGCGTAGGTTCCTGTAACTAAATAGTAAACGCGTCGAGAAACTGAAACTGCGTGGTCTGCAAAACGTTCGTAGTAGCGACCTAGCAAAGTTAGATCAATTGCAGACTCAACGCCATGAGTCCATGAAGGATCTACCAGCGTCCCAATTAATTGACGGTGCAACTTATCCATCTCGTCATCATCGCGCTCGACTTCAAGAGACATTGCAGTGTCGCGGGTTGCGATTACAACTCCTGTCTTTGTCGCAATCTTTTCGGCAGAGTTACCCATCGCTTGAAACATAGGATGAAGTTCTGCTGGTACTGCGCCACCTGGATGGCGAAGTCGCGCGATCTTGGCAACGTGATGGGACATATCTCCCATGCGTTCTAGATCAGCGGACATGCGAAGCGCTGTTACGAGCGCCCGCAAATCTGATGCAACCGGTTGTTGGCGAGCAATAATGTCGATGATGCGCGCATCTAATTCGTGCTGAAAGGTATCGATGTGATCATCGGTTGCGATCACTTCTTCTGCCAGTTTTAGATCTGCAGAGAGGATTGCTGTGGTTGCCTTAGAGATAGATGTCGAAACCATCGAAGTGAGATCCACGAGCGATTGTGAGACGCCATCAAGTTCATCTTGAAATACTGAGCGAATAAGTGCCATGGAGGCACCGTATGTGGGGCTCGTGAATGGATTCGGTCTAGAAAGTGAACGGAAGGTAAACAGAGATTTCCACACGCTAGAGTTGGCGCCATGAGGCTGCGGCGCAACTCTGGTATCGATCTGGGTGAGCGCGCCCTGCCCGATCTACTGACCGGCGTCCTAGAACAGCTCGAAGGCGCTTCGATGATTCTGGCGCCAGGCGATATACCTATTTATCAGAGTGCTGCGATAGATGACCTCGGCATCCTTAAAGATAATCGGATTGAAAGCCAGGAACTTCTCGCCTTGGTTCGCGTGGTTCGCCGAACCGCCACCAAACAACAGGGGTCAATTGAAATCGCTCGTGGACCAATCGGTGAAGGAAAACACGAGTTAACGGTCAATGTCATTCCGTTGGCTGATGAGAATTTAGTTCTGGTTCTGATTAGCGATGAAAGTGAAGCCCAGCGCGTCCACGAAGTTCGTCGCGACTTCGTTGCGAATATTTCACATGAGTTGAAAACACCAATCGGAGCCCTTTCCCTACTAAGTGAGGCGGTACTTGGTGCAAAGGATGATCCGGAAGCGGTAAAGAAATTTGCAACTCGCATGCAATCCGAATCCAAGCGCCTTACGGACTTGGTACAAGAAATTATTCAACTCTCGCGTGTTCAAGATAGCGATCCCCTTAAAGTTGCTCAGGAGTTTGGTGTAAATGATTTGATTAAGGAAGCAATTGATCAATGCAAGACAACGGCTGATGCGCGCCATATTTGGGTTAACTTTACCGAAGCGCAAGACTGCACAGTTAAAGGCGATCGTGAGCAATTGATTATGGCGATACATAATTTGATTGAGAACGCAATTAATTACTC
>WLLM01000077.1 GCA_009700715.1 Actinomycetota bacterium | reverse complement strand
GTTCATCGTCATAAACAACGTGCAGACCAGTAAGCGGAGTAAGAGGAATTGGATCTTGGTTTAAAGGCTCAGGCATTAAGACATCAATGACTTGACCGCTGGTAACGCGTTCAGATTTGGCCATCGCTCGCCCTGATGTGGTGATGTCACCATCTTCTAAAAGTTTTACGATCGCTGTGCGAGATAAACCTAGGACTCTAGTGAGAGCGCTATCAATTCTCTCGCCGGCTACGCCTTCGGGAACGCTAAGTGTGCGCGATTCGCGGGACATCTAAGCCTTCCTTTCTTCATCAGAGCCTTCTACTGGTGAAATATTTTTAACTGACAGGACAATTGCAATTGCTGCTGCGACCACAATAGCGCTATCTGCGACGTTAAATACCGGCCAATTTGGGAGCTCAATCCAATCGATTACATGGCCTGTAAAGAAACCTGGTTCGCGGAAGATGCGATCGGATAAATTGCCAAGAATTCCGCCGAGCGCCAGACCTAATACGATCGACCAACCTTTGGAAGTTAATTTCGGTGCGAAATATGCGATGGCGGCAACAACAAAACAAGCAAATATTGAGAAGAGAACCGTGGCGCCTTCGGCAAGGCTAAAAGCTGCTCCAGAATTCTTAATTAGCGTTAACTGGAGAAATGAACCAATAATCTTTACTGGATTTCGGGAATCTAAATTGGCAAGTGCCCAACTTTTGGTGGCCAAATCTGTGAGCCAAATAGCCCAGGCGATTAAGTAGAGACGTTTGCTAAGTGGAGAAAGGCGCACGTTAGCGCCGCTCTTCCTTCTGCTTGCAGATCATGCAGAGAGTTGCGCGTGGAAATACTTGTAGACGGGCTTTGCCGATTGGGCTGCCACATTCTTCGCAATTTCCATAAGTTTTATTATCAATTCGCTCAAGAGCGCGCTCGGTCTGTAAGACCATATCGCGCGCATTTATAACGAGAGACATTTCATGTTCGCGTTCGAAAGTCTTTGTACCTGAATCTGCCTGATCATCTCCAGCGCCTTCGCCAGAATCTGAAATAAGTTCATCCATCTCGGCTTCAACTTCAGCAAGCTCTTTCTTAAGACGAGCAAGATCCGCAGCGATCTCAGTGCGGATTGATTTCAATTCTGCTGTCGTCCAAGGCGCTTCACCATCGCTGGCAGTAACTGGAGTAGGAGCGGCCTTAATTGGCTTGAGGGGCGCAACTTTCTTTCCACTCTTAACTGGGCGTGGTGGTGGGGGCATTACTAGACGTCGTTCTTCAATTACCGGAGCAGCAACTGGTGCAACTACCGTTGCAACGCTAACCGTCTGTGACTTCTCATCTACTGTAAGAGTGGTCTTTCCAACTTTGGAAGGAAATGGTCGCGCTGGGGCTTTCTTAACAGCGGCTTTTTTTGCAGCAACTTTCTTTGCAGGAGCCTTCTTGGCGGGGGCTTTCTTGGCAGCAACTTTCTTTGCAGGAGCCTTCTTTGCCGCTTTTTTGGCAGGGGCTTTCTTAGCCGCTGGCTTGGCAGCCTTCTTTACTGGCTTCTTCACGGTCTTCTTTTTTGCTGGCACGCCGCGCACCTTATGCCCTTTTACACGCGCCACCAACTTTGCCACTCATGGCTGGCGCAATTTTCTTCTTAACCCTGGCGTTAGACTCGCCTCCTTATGAACTCTCCAAAGACGATGCGCCCAATTCCCGCTGCGATCGACCTTCCAGGTATGGAGCGTTCGATCCTTGATTTCTGGCGGGAAAATTCCATCTTCGAGGCGAGCACCGATGCGCGCGAAGGCGGCCAGCCTTGGACCTTCTATGAAGGCCCACCAACTGCCAACGGAATGCCCGGTACTCACCATATCGAAGCTCGCGTATTTAAAGATGTCTTTCCTCGTTATCAAACGATGAAGGGTAAATATGTAACTCGCAAAGCGGGTTGGGATTGCCACGGCCTTCCTGTCGAAATTGCAGTCGAAAAAGAGTTAGGTTTTTCTGGAAAAGGCGATATCGAAAAATATGGAATCGCTGCTTTTAACGATAAGTGCCGTGAATCTGTAACGCGCCACGTCGATGCATTCACAACGATGACCAACCGCATGGGTTTCTGGGTGGATTTCGATCAGGCCTATTGGACGATGGCGCCAGAATATGTGGAAAGCGTTTGGTGGAGCTTAAAAGAGATCTGGAAGAAAGGTCTGCTTGTACAAGACCATCGCGTTGCACCTTATTGTCCACGTTGCGGCACGGGTCTTTCCGATCACGAATTAGCGCAAGGCTACGAAACAGTTACCGATCCGTCGGTCTATGTTCGCTTTCCGGTTACCTCTGGCGAATTAGCAGATCTTGGCGCAGCGTTACTAGTTTGGACGACGACTCCTTGGACTTTAGTTTCAAATACTGCAGTCGCGGTTCACCCAGAAGTTGATTACGCAGTTGCAGAAGTAATTGTTGAAGAAAACCGCGAAGTTTTAGTAGTTGCAGAAGCCCTGCTTGGATCACTTTCAGGTGAAGTCAAGGTCTTAAAGACGATCAAGGGTAAAGATCTTGAGCGCGTAACTTACAAGCGTCCACTTGATTTGATTGAAATTCCTGATTCACACTTCATCGTTCTTGCCACTTATGTAACTACTGAAGACGGAACCGGATTGGTTCATCAATCCCCTGCCTTCGGTGCCGACGATCTCGCGGTTTGTCGCGGTTATGGCCTGCCGGTTGTAAATCCAATCGCTCCGGATGGAACTTTCTTGCCGGATGTCCCACTAGTGGGCGGCGTCTTCTTTAAGGAAGCCGATAAGACTCTGGTGAAGGAACTTAAAGCTCGTGGAGTTTTATATAAACACCAACCATTTGAGCACCCATATCCACACTGCTGGCGTTGCCACACAGCACTTATTTATTACGCTCAACCATCTTGGTATATCCGCACTACTTCAATCAAAGATGAGTTAATTCGTGAGAACGCCAAAACTGATTGGCATCCCGAAACTATTAAATCCGGTCGTTACGGCGATTGGTTAAATAACAATATCGACTGGGCGCTTTCACGTAATCGTTATTGGGGAACTCCGCTTCCGATCTGGCGCTGTGAAGATAAGCATGAAGTCTGCGTTGATTCACTTGCTGAACTCGGAGCGCTAGCCGGACAAGAACTTTCCAACCTTGATCCACATCGTCCATTTGTCGATGACATCACCTTTGCTTGCGCTGAATGCTCAAAGACGATGCAACGCGTACCTGAAGTTATCGACTGCTGGTATGACTCAGGTGCAATGCCATTTGCGCAGTGGGGCTATCCACATAAGCCTGGATCAGTTGAAAAATTTAAGGCGGCATATCCTGCCGACTTCATCTGCGAAGCGATCGATCAAACTCGTGGCTGGTTCTATACATTAATGACGATCGGCACTTTGGTCTTTGACCAGAGTTCATATAAGAGCGTGCTCTGCTTAGGCCACATCCTTGATAAAGATGGGCGCAAGATGAGTAAGCATCTCGGAAATGTGCTTGAACCAATCTCACTAATGGATCAACATGGCGCAGATGCGGTTCGCTGGTACATGTTGGCCGCAGGTTCACCTTGGTCTGCTCGCCGCGTTGGACATGATGCGATTAGTGATGTTGTGCGCAAAACTTTGCTTACCTACTGGAACACAATTTCTTTCCATACTCTTTATGCCGAAGCATCAAAGTTTGAGCTAAGCCAATCCCCTGCTCTTAAAGATCGTTCAATGATGGATAAGTGGATCATCAGCGAGCTAAATGCGTTGATCGCCGAAGTTGATACCGCGTACTCAGAATTTGATTCGCAGAACGCCGGAAAGGCGTTGGCTCGCTTCATCGATGATCTATCGAACTGGTACGTGCGCCGTTCACGTAGACGTTTCTGGGATGGCGATACCGCCGCGCTAGCAACGCTTCACGAATGTTTGGTAACCCTCACCCAACTACTTTCACCGATGGTTCCATTTATTACAGAGCATGTGTGGCAAGAGCTAGTTAAGGTCGCAAACCCTGGCGCCGCATCGTCAGTACATCTAACCGACTTCCCTGTTGCAGATAGTTCTCTGATCAACCTCGAATTGAATTCGCAAGTTGCGATGACGCGTCGCGTTGTAGAACTCGGTCGCGCTGCTCGCGCCGAATCTGCAATCAAGATCCGCCAGCCTTTGCAACGCGCCTTGATCTCAGCGACAGGTTGGTCAACTCTGCCAACTGATATGAAGGAGCAGATCGCCGATGAGTTGAATGTGATCGATCTAGCCGATATCGCAGATGCCGATGGTGATCTGGTGGATATCTCAGTAAAGGCGAACTTCAAATCACTTGGCGCAAAATTTGGCAAGGAAGTTCAAGATATTGCCAAGGCGATCGCAGCAGTTGATGCAACATCTCTTGTAAAAGAGCTCCGTAAATCTGGCAGCGCCAAAGTTGCCACCTGGGAGATCGATCTTGCCGACTTGGTAGTAACAGAAGTTCCTAAATCTGGCTGGATGGTTGCAAGCCATGATGGCGAATCAGTGGCCCTTGATCTAGCGCTGACACCAACGCTTATCGAAGCCGGAAATGTTCGTGAAGTAATCCGCTTTATCCAAGAGCGGCGCAAGAGCGATGGTTTCGAAATTTCAGATCGCATCAAGGTGCGTTGGAATGCTGAGCAATCGGTCTTGGCGGCGATTGAGTCCGCCAAAGCGCATATCAGCGATGAAGTATTAGCTCTTGAGTTCGCGCGTGATGCATCAATTGCAACGAGCGATAACGAACTCGGAATTGAAGTCGTTCTGGAGAAAGCTTAACTTCTTAAAGCTTAAGTGAGTTTTAAAGCAGAACTACAACGATGCTCTTGGCTAAGCCAATTGCGATCAACAGAACGATAAATGAAAGATCGAGCGAAACCCCACCAAGGCGCAGCGGTGGTACAAAGCGACCTACGAATTTCATTGGCGGATCAGTAATCGAATAAATCATTTCGAAGAAGGCAATCAAGAAAGAATTTGGACGCCAATTGCGCGCAAACATTCGCACATAATCGATAATCAATC
>WLLM01000076.1 GCA_009700715.1 Actinomycetota bacterium | reverse complement strand
TTACGCCGCACATTGAATTTAACTTAAGTCTTTCGCCAACTTCACCAGGTTCGCGCATCGACCAACCAAGGATTGGTCCCTTAACTTTTCCAAAGAGCTCGACTGCAGGTGATGCATCTGCAAATGAGGCCATAAATAAAATGTGAATGTCAGCCGCTGGAAGTTTTACCGCAGCGAGATCTTCAACAGTCATTACGAGTTCACTTGGCCCTACTACTGATGCGCCTAGTTCATTTAACAGCGCACGCGCGCTATCGAAATTAGCCTGGGCGCAGGTCAGATCAAAGGTAGGTCGCGCTAACGCGACGAGAGCTACAGTGCTCAATTTGCCTCCAGTGGTAAGACCTCTTGGTGAAGGGTGCCACTGGCGACCTAGCGAGTCAATGGGAAAGCGCGAGTTTTTCGCTTGTTATGAGACCGTTATGAGGAAGGCGATGGGGTTATCTTTGAAGGATGAAGGGTCTGGTCCGACCATTGACCTCAAAAGCGGGCCAATTCGGATCGTTGGTGAGTACTTCAACCCCCGACTTGGTCGCCAAAATCGTATCTTCAGCCTTCCAGCCTTTACCCGTTGGGTTCCATGCGATCGGTTGGTTCTGCGCAATCAACCTGGTTGTTCCCTGATTTGCTGGCCAATCGCGAGGCAGGAAGCCGGTTGGCCCGCCTTGGTGATGGTTCTGCCACTCATCTTTATCGAAACCATTTAGCGGGTAAGCAGCGATCGCTGCGTTAATTGGATCGGAGAATGGCTTACCAACCACGGTGGCATCGAACATCGCCGCCTCAACTCTAAATATTGATTCGTAGCCGTTTATCTCCTCTTGAGATAACTTCCCAAAGCTGACAATTCTGGTTATTGAGGCGATTAGCCCCTTATGTTTTGCGCAAATTGAGGCCGAGACGCGATCGCCGATTGGAGTTGAGGTAGGCAGTGGATGGCGAAACTTGGTGACTCGTTCTTGCCCGGCGACGCCTAGAAATGCGATCTCTAAATTAGAACGCCATAAAGAACTAGTTATTAGCGCTGCCACATCGATTTCTCGATCGCTACTTTTTACCTCTTTCATAGCGCTTCCTAGAGCTGATGCGGCTTCCAGGCAGATCTTCTTAAAGCGTTCTACATCATCTGCAATAAGTGAGCCACGAATAATCTCGATCTCAACGCCTAGATCAACTCTGTCACCACCAGGTTGATCAGAACCAACTTTTGCTCCTGTTGGCAGCAACGGATCGCGTCCTTGTGACCACGGCACGGTTTGTACTGAAACTTCTGCAGGAAACTCTTCAGCAATTAATCGTGGCGCTTCGACAACATTTGTTATTGCAACAGCTGAATCTTTTGTAATGATTAAATCAAAACAAGCAGCATCGATAGTTGTTGGAACATGTGCTCGTCCGGCGATGGCCCAAGCTAGATTCGGATTACGGCGAAGCACAAATGCATCAAGCCCTTTTTCAGCCATTAAATCTCGTACAGGTTGGATGCGAAGGCTAAATGCGCTCATGGTAAGGATGCTACAACTTTGGGCTCATAAGAAAAAGTGAGCAAACTAGGCGTTACTGGTGGCGGGTGAAGGATTTGAACCTTCGAAGGCAGAGCCGGGGGATTTACAGTCCCCTCCCATTGGCCGCTCGGGCAACCCGCCAGGGTCATACTTTTACGGCGGGCGCAAGATTACCTCAATTTTTTAGTGAGAGGTAATCGGCTATTTAGCCCGCTTTTTCCAGATAAAAATGAGGATTAACAAGCCACCGACAATCGCGGTGACGCTAATAATGAAATAGATGGAAAGTTTATTTTCAGAAACAGCTGGTGCTGAAGTGACTGGATTTTCTTCAATCGCCGATGTAGTTACTGCGGTTGTCGTGACAGTAAATGTAAAACTATCTTCAATCACATGGCCGTCTGCGGCTACGGCGCGATATTCAACTTTAAATAGTCCAGTCTTATCGCCAGCAATCATATTTTTTGAAAGAGTGGGGCCAGAAACTGAAACTTCTCCTTGACTTACTTCTTCACCATTTTCATTTAAAACCGAGATGGAGTTGGAATTTCCAATGGAAACCAAATCTTCGGCAAAGGTCACAGTGATAGTTGTAGGAAGAGTCTCAATTACAGAATCCTTTTGAGGCGATGAGCTAATGAGTACGGTATGGGCTGATGCGGGTGAAACCAGAAATACGAGGAATAAAGAAGTTGCTAAAGCCGCGATTCGACGCATTCGCATAGGGATATTCTACTTCTGACAAACTTTATAAAACCTCTTGGGCGCGATAACCTTGCGTCATTCAAAGTGATCTTTACCGCTTTTAGGAGGGCCAACCATGGCTGATAGCAGTTTCGACGTAGTTTCCAAGATTGATCGCATGGAGCTTGATAACGCAGTTAACCAAGCGATCCGCGAGATTGATACTCGCTTTGATTTTAAAAATACCGGCGCAAAGATTGAAATGGCTGGCGAAAAGATCAATATTGAAGCGGATACCGAAGAGCGCGCCAAGGCAACTCTTGAAGTAATTAAAGACAAGATGATCAAACGCGGAGTTTCTCTTAAGCACATTGATCCAGCTGAACCACAACTTTCTGGCAAGATCTACAAGATCTCATGTCCACTTAAGGAAGGTATCTCGACAGAGAACGCTAAGAAGATTGCCAAGTTCTTGCGCGATGAAGGCCCAAAGTCAGTTAAATCTCAGATCCAGGGTGACGAACTTCGCGTGACAAGTAAGAGCCGCGATGATCTCCAAACAACGATGGCGATGATTAAAGACGGTAAATGGGATTTTGCAGTTCAATTCGTGAATTTCCGTTAATTGAATAAAGAGAGACTCGGCCTCGTCTACGGGGTTAGCGCATATGTGCTTTGGGGAATGTTCCCTTTGTACTGGCCGCTGCTTGAACCAGCCAATCCCCTCGAGATCGTTTCTCACCGCGCTGTATGGACGATGGTCTTCTGCCTCATAGTTCTTTATGCAACCAAAGCTCTTAAGTCGACGTTGGCTACCTTTAAGCGACCAAAGGTGGCAGCGAAACTTTTCACGACCACGATATTGATCTCTATTAACTGGTTGGTTTATATCTGGGCAACAAATAATGGCCACGTAGTTGAGGCCTCGCTTGGTTATTACATCAACCCGCTAATCGTTATCGCCTTCGGAGTCGTATTGCTGAAAGAGAAGATGCGTCCACTGCAATGGACCGCCGTCTCGATTGCAACTATTGGAGTTCTAGTTTTGACGATTGATTACGGACGCCTGCCTTGGGTTGCGCTCGGTTTGGCGCTTTCTTGGGGCGGTTATGGCCTAATGAAAAAGCAGTTAGGCCTTGGTGCACTAGAGGGTCTCGCAATTGAAACGTTGATCGCATTTATCCCTTATTGCGCTTATCTAATCTTTATTGGCTCAAAAGGTGATGGGCAATTTGGCCACGGTGCTGGACTAACTATCCTCTTGATAAGCGCAGGTGCAGTTACCGCTATTCCGCTCTTACTATTTAACGGTTCAACAACTCGCCTGCCGTTTACAACAATTGGTCTATTGCAATACATAACTCCAACTATTCAATTTTCTATTGGAGTATGGATCCGTCATGAAGCGATGCCAACTGCTCGCTGGGTTGGATTTATCTTTATCTGGCTTGCGCTAACAACGTTGGCGATTGATTTGCTTCGCTCAGGCAGAGCGGTCAACAACAGCATCGCATAGCGAAAATAGCGCGCCAGTTGCTGCGTTTAGCGGCAGTGGGCCAAGTGCAGTTCGCGCATCTTTAGCGATCTGATTTAGCTGCTCACGAGCCTGATGCAAGCCATCATGTGTGCGCAGCGCGCGAAGAACTTGCTGAACTTCAACTTCGTCATGAATCGGAGCGCTAAGCAGACGCTTTAAATCGGCATCTTCTGGTTTATTTGAAGCCATCACATTTAAGGTTACGAGCGTTGGCACACCTTCACGTAGATCTGTTCCGGGAGTCTTTCCAGATTGGTTTGATTCGCTAGCAATGTCGATGACATCGTCGGCTAACTGGAAAGCGATTCCAATTTGTTCGCCGAAGGTTGTAAGCGTTTCGACAGTTTCGCGAGGAGCACCTGAAAGCATCGCGCCAAAGCGCGCACTTGTTGCAATGAGAGAACCGGTCTTATCCCCCACAACTCGAAGGTAGTGCGCCAACGGATCTTCACCGTTTTGTGGACCTTGCGTCTCCATGATCTGACCAATTACTAGACGTTCGAATGTTCGCGCCTGTAAGCGAACGGCTTCAGGACCAAGATCTGCAAGCAAATCTGATGCTTTAGAGAATAGGTAATCCCCAGTAAGAATCGCAATTGTGTTGCCCCAGCGATTGTTTGCACTTTCTACACCCCGACGAAGCGGCGCTTCATCCATAACATCATCGTGATAAAGCGTTGCTAAGTGAGTTAGTTCGCAAACAACTGCCGCGGGAATAACCTCTTTGCGAGTTGAATCTCCGAAGTGAGAAGAGATAAGTGTCAATAGCGGACGTAAGCGCTTTCCACCGGCTGCAACTAAGTGTCGTGAAGTCTCTTCAACCAGCGGGTAATCGCCCTTGATATGTTCGCGTAAGAGTTCTTCTACGCCTTGCATGCCAATTGCAAGATCCGCCTCAAGAGCGGGATCGAGATCGGGAATGCCGAATGATGACATTAGCGAAGGAACTGGGCTGTGCTTTGAATAAAGTTAATCAAAGGTGTTGGGTAGATACCTAATACGAAGGTAACAATCGTTGCGAGTGTAATTGTTATTTGAGTGTAAATAGATGGGATCACAACTGATGTGCCATCTTCTACTGGATCTTTAAAGAACATTAGAACAATTACGCGGATGTAGAAGAAAGCGGCGATCGCTGATGAAAGAACACCAGTAATCAAAATCGCTGTCGATCCACTCTCATATGCAGCAGAGAAGATCGTGAATTTTCCGATGAAGCCGCTGGTTAGCGGGATACCAGCAAATGCGAGCAAGAAGCCAGCAAAGGCTGTTGCTACCCAAGGCGAACGCTTTCCGAGTCC
>WLLM01000075.1 GCA_009700715.1 Actinomycetota bacterium | reverse complement strand
GCGACCTTTGGCATTGGCAGACCACTGGCTAGAACAACTTCTTCGATTACGTTAAAGAGTTCGGGGTTATCTTCGCGCTGAATTAACTTGGCGCCGGTCATCGTTAAAACTAATTTATCCGAGCCGTAATACGAACCCCAGACACCGATTAACGAAATACCAACAGCAAGTGGCACCATGAAAGTTGATGTGCCTGCGCCAAAGTAAGTTAGCGCAGCATATGCAACGAGTCCGGTGAGTAGACCCATCGAGGCAAGAAGGAAATAAGTCTTTCCTTTATTTGCGCTCTGTTGGGCGCGAAAATCATTTGTTGCCATTGGTTGTTAGAAAGTTACCTTTGGAACGTTGCGATCTTGTGGATCGGTAACTTCATAAAATTCGCGTTCGGTAACCTTTGCAAAACCTGCGAAAAAGCTGGTCGGGATGGTTTTTACAGCGGTATTTAGATTGCGCACATTGTCGTTATAGAACTGGCGTGAGAAGGCAACTTTATTTTCAGTTGTCGAAAGTTCTTCTTGTAGCGATAAGAAGTTAGAAGATGCCTTGAGATCTGGGTAAGCCTCAGCGACAGCAAGCAAACCGCGGAGTGCTTGGGTCAACATTCCGTCAGCGGCTGCAACATCGGCAACCGTTGAAGCAGTTGTTGCTTTAGCGCGAGCAGATACAACGGCATCGAATGTGCCTTGTTCGTGCTTGGCATAACCTTTAACGGTTTCAACTAAATTCGGGATTAAGTCAGAGCGGCGCTTTAACTGCACTTCGATCTGAGCAAATGACTCGTCGACGCTGATATTTAAGCGTATAAGTCGGTTGTATTGAGCAACGAAGAAGAGAACTAGTAGACCAACAACGGCGAGCGCGATAATGATTTCCATAGTTAATTCAACCCCTTAGGTAAAGGATGTATTCCCTTACAGGTTATCTTGTGGATTAGTCGGTGGATCGGTTAGCGGATTACTTGATCTTGCTTTGGTGGAAATTAAGGAATGAGCGGCTAGCGGTTGGTCCACGTTGGCCCTGATATCTAGAGCCATATTGCGCGGAACCGTATGGATGTTCAGCAGGGGATGAAAGTTTGATCAAACAGAGCTGACCGATCTTCATTCCGGGAAAGAGTTTTACCGGCAGATTTGCCACGTTAGAGAGTTCAAGGGTGATGTGGCCAGAAAAACCAGGATCGATAAATCCGGCGGTTGAGTGGGTAAGAAGTCCAAGGCGGCCGAGAGAAGATTTTCCTTCGAGGCGACCTGCGATGTCATCGGGCAAAGTGATTACTTCATATGTGCTGGCGAGAACGAATTCGCCAGGGTGCAAGATAAAGGCTTCGCCATCTTCGGCGATGACTTCTCGAGTTAGCTCGGCTTGTTCGATCGATGGATCGATCACTGAGTACTTATGGTTTTCAAAGACGCGGAAGAATTTATCGAGGCGAACATCAACTGATGAAGGTTGGATCATCGCCTCTTCAAAAGGCTCGACGGCGACGCGGCCGGCGTTGATTTCAGAACGGATATCGCGATCACTTAGAAGCACGGCGCGAGCCTATATGACTGCGCTGAAAAGGTGGGGTTAGGGCTTGCGTAAGTTACTGGCGGGTAGCATTATTTGCCCATGAGCCATTACAACGCCAACCTGCGCGATATCGAATTCTGCCTCTTTGACCTCTTGGGGACTGAGAAAGTGCTGGGAACTTCAATCTTTAGCGAGCTCGATCGCGAAACTGCGATGGGCATGTTGGAAGAAATGAAGCGTCTTACCGAGAACGATCTCGCTGCTTCATTTGTTGAAGGCGATCGCGTCGGCACAGATTTCAATAAATCAACTGGCGATGTGAAGTTGCCGGCAAGTTTTATTAAATCTTATAAAGCGTACATTGATGGCGAATGGTGGCGTCTTGATGCACCAGTTGCACTTGGCGGAACCAAAGTTCCAGCATCAGTGCGTTGGGCAATCGCTGAAATGGTTTTAGGTTCAAACCCAGCAATTCATATCTACGCATCTGGTTACGCGTTCGCCCAAGTTGCATATGTTTTAGGCACTGAAGAACAGAAACATATGGCGAAGTTAATGGTTGATCGCCACTGGGGCGCAACGATGCAATTAACCGAACCTGATGCCGGTTCAGATGTTGGCGCAGGTCGCAGCAAGGCTGTGCAACAAGCTGATGGAACTTGGCACATCACCGGCACTAAGCGTTTTATTACCTCAGGTGATGCTGATCTTTACGAAAACATCATGCACTTTACTTTGGCTCGACGCGAAGGTGGTGGACCAGGAACTAAGGGTCTTTCACTCTTCCTAATTCCGAAATTCATGTTTGATCTAAAGACCGGTGATCTTGGAAAACGTAACGGCGTTTATGTCACAAACGTCGAACACAAGATGGGGCTTAACGTTTCAGCTACTTGCGAAATGAATCTCGGCGAGCACGAACCAGCTGTTGGTTACTTGCTTGGTGATGTTCATGAAGGCATTGCTCAAATGTTTAAAGTTATTGAATTTGCGCGCATGATGGTTGGTACAAAAGCGATTGCAACTTTATCTGCCGGATATCAGCAGGCTTTGGCGTACGCGAAAACCCGCGTACAAGGCGGAGATATGAAGGTAATGAACGATAAAGCCAGCCCGCGCGTAACGATTATTCATCACCCAGATGTGCGCCGTTCTTTGATGGTGCAGAAGTCTTACTCTGAAGGTATGCGCGCTCTAGTGCTTTACACCGCATCGATTCAAGATGAAATTGAATTAGCTCGCGAAGCCGGCGATGAGGCAAAGGTTAAGGCGATGGAAGCGCTTAATGATCTCTTGCTGCCTGTTGTTAAGGGTTACGGTTCTGAAAAGTCTTGGACTCTTCTTGGCACAGAATCCCTTCAGACATTTGGTGGTTCTGGCTTTACCCAAGATTGGCCACTTGAACAATATGTTCGCGATGCCAAGATCGATACTTTGTACGAAGGCACAACTGCAATTCAAGGTCTTGATTTCTTCTTCCGTAAAGTTGTTAAAGATGGCGGAAAAGCACTTGGACTTCTTGGAAAAGAGATTCAAACCTTCGCTGAATCCGGCGGCGCACATGCAGAAGAAAAGCAGGCGCTGCTAAAAGCACTTGGTGATTTAAATGGCATGGTCGGTGTTCTTGTTGGACATGCCATGGCATCACAAGAATCTGCACCAGAGATTTACAAGGTTGGTCTAAATACATCTCGCGTATTGATGGCTGTCGGCGACATCATCACTTCTTGGTTGTTGTTACGTCAGGCAGATATCGCAGCAGATCGCTTGCCTAGCGCATCTGCAAAAGATGCTGATTTCTACACCGGCAAGATCGCATCAGCTAAGTTCTTTGTGACAAATTACCTGCCACATATCACCGCTGATCGTAAGATCGTTGAAGGAACCGATGGCTCAATCATGGAGATCTCCGAAAACGCTTTCTAACTTCAATTCTGCTTTCTTTCAGATAGGCTCGGCCAATGCTAAATAAGCATCGCGGCGAGTTCTACCTAATCATGGGTGCGATCTTCTTCTCGCTCAATGGCGTAATCGTCACCTTGGTCCTCGACCATATGACTACATTTCGTCTCGCCCAAATCCGCGCGATCGGCACATTCTTCTTACTTTTTGCCTTTACCTTTATCCAAGATCGCAATTCGCTGAAGGCTGAGCGCCGGGAAATACCAACGCTGGTTTTCTACGGGATCTTTGGCTATGCGATGGTTCAGCTCGGTTATTTCATCGGTATCGCACAAGGCGTTCCGCTTAGCCTGGTCTTAATCATCGAATTTACCGCTCCGATTTGGATCGTTCTCTGGATCAAATTTGTCCGTAAATCGCAGGTTGCTAGAAGTATGTGGGTTGCGATCGCACTTTCATTGCTTGGCTTAATTTTCGTAGCCAAAGTTTGGGAGGGCTTTACCTTCGATTTATTTGGAACTCTGGGCGCACTCGGTGCCGCCTTCGCCTTGGCGGTTTACTTCTTAATGAGCCAATCACAAGGCACAAAGCGTTCAGCGCAAGCGATGATCGTTTGGGGCTTTGGCGTTGCAGGACTCTTCTGGTCAATTGTCTTGCCGATCTGGAATTTTCCAACCGAAATCTTTAACACCAATATCAATTTGCAAGGCCGCTTTAGCGATTACAGCGCACCCGGTTGGTTGTTGATCGCCTACATAATTATCTTCGGAACAATGGTTCCGTATCTCTTTGTTGTTGGTGGAATTCGCAGGCTAAGTGCATCTACATCTAGCGTCATTGGAATGCTTGAGCCGGTATTGGCTGGAGCATTTGCTTGGATCTGGTTATCGCAATCTTGGACCGCGATTCAATTGCTTGGTGGCGTAATTGTTTTAATTGGTATCTACATTGCAGATCGAGCAAAGACAAACGCTAAATAGTTTTATTCGTTCCAGGCGCCATCTTGTGGTTCTTGCGGCGCAGTAAAGTCGCGGCCCGCGCCAGCACTTGGCGCCATATCTGCAAAGCGTGCAAAGTGAAGTTGTGCAGCAACGGTAATTGTCTTGGTCTGACCGTTACGGTGCTTAGCAACGATTAGATCAGCTTCGCCTGATCGGTTCTGTGAGTCATACATATCATCGCGGTGCAGCAAGATAACAACGTCAGCATCTTGTTCGATCGAACCAGATTCGCGAAGGTCGGAGAGCATTGGTTTCTTATCAGAGCGTTGTTCTGGAGAACGGTTGAGCTGTGAGATCGCGATAACCGGAACATCGAGCTCTTTCGCCATAAGTTTTAGGTGGCGAGAGAATTCGGATACTTCTTGCTGACGGTTTTCAACGCGCTTACCGCTAGTCATCAACTGCAGATAATCGATAACGATGAGCTTTAAATCATGGCGTTGCTTGAGGCGACGGGCCTTAGCGCGGATCTCCATCATTGAAAGGTTTGGTGAATCATCGATAAATAAAGGTGCAGCAGAGATTTCACCCATACGTCGCGCGAGCTTTGACCATTCTTCGTCGCTAAGTTGGCCAGAACGAATGTTATTTAGACCAACGCGCGCTTCGGCAGACAACATACGCATTGTGATTTCAGAGCGCGACATTTCGAGTGAGAAGATAACTGAAGTTTTACCATCGTGAATTGATGCATGTCGTGCGATGTCGAGACCGAGAGTTGATTTACCAACTGCAGGACGCGCCGCCAGGATAATCATGTTGCCTGGGTGTAGACCATGTGTGAGTAAATCTAGATCGCGGAAGCCAGTCTT
>WLLM01000074.1 GCA_009700715.1 Actinomycetota bacterium | reverse complement strand
GTCCATACGCCAGGTGAATTTGAAACTGGAGCTACTAGCGAAATTTGCTGTGGAGATCCTGGCGTTATTTCAACTGTTCTATCGAGAAAACCAGAAACGGTAACGACTGGATCTACGGCCAAAATTGTTACATTCATCGTCAGGATAATGGAGCGATAGCCACCTGAAGCTGCTTGCTTTGCTGAAATTTTAGTAGTTCCAGATTTCAGCGCCGTTACGGTAAGGCCGCTCACGGAAGCCACCGTTGGGTCAGCGCTCGTTAAGTTCCATGAACCTTTTGAATTAGAAGTTGGCAATATCAATTCAACTTTAGAAACACTGTCGATAGAAAGCGTTATGTCACTGAAAGTACCGACTGTTGGACTTGGGGCAGTAACGGTTAACTTCATGGTTGCTGTGGCAGTTAACCAATTGTTTGTCGGAGATTGTGTAGCTCTGATTTGAACAACTCCGCCGTCTAACAAAGTAACTTTGGTTCCAGAAACGGTAGCAATACTTTGGTCAAGAGATTGGAAACTCCAAGAACCATCTGATGGGCTTGTCGGTGGAGCTATTGTGAAGGAACCGGCGGATAGCGCCAGAGTTTGATCTTTAAATTCCCCTAGAGTTGGAATTCCCGGTGTAACTGTAAGACGAGTTGAACGTGAAGCTGCGTTGTATGCGCCAGAGGCCGCTTGTGCAAATCTGATGATCGAAGTACCGGCGGATAACAAAGTAAGCGTTAATCCATTTGCGGTTGCAATCTTTGGGTTATCGATCTCTATAGACCATGCTCCGGGAGAGTTAGTGGCTGGCGGAACCAAGGTGATCGTCTTCTGAGTGAGAGATACCGTCGTCGCGGTTGGAGTCGAGATAATTGTGACCGCGCCTAATGCGCTTGTTGGCGCAATAAAGGTGGCGATTACTAGAGCGGCGAAAAGTTTTCTCATCATGAGCCAATTATCTAGAAATTCTTTCGCCAGAAGCGGCTACGACACCTATTTCCCTGCTGAGAATTTAATGCGATTTTGACCGATTGCCGCACCTAATAAAACTATTAGCGCCCCAACTGGTTCGTGCCAGAAAATTCTCTCTTGCAAGAAAATCACGCCAACAATAACTGCAACCAAAGGCGTTAAATATGTGACGCTGCTCGCAATTGCACTGCCGGCAATAGCCATAACTTTGAAGTTCCAAATGTAAGCAAAACCGCTTCCGAATACGCCGAGTGCGATCATTGCCAACACTGGAGCTGGACGATATTCATCTTTAGCAATTCCATCGAAAAGATATAAAGGGAGAAGAGTTATCGCACCTGTTGTTACTTGTGCGGCCGCAATTGATTCTGGTTGCAACTTGTGAGGAATTACGAAGCGGCGTGAATATGGAAAAGAGAATCCATAGCAAGTAACGGCTGCAAGTAACACGAGTACCGCCCAAAGTGGATTATCGCCAAGTCCTTTCCAGGCACCCAGCACAGTCAATACCCCGAGGAAACCGATAAAAATACCTACAACTTGATAGAACTTTGGCTTTTCTTCGCGAGTAACAACCATGATGGCAAGTAGCGTCATTAAAGGTGTTACTGCATTAATAATTCCAGCAAGAATTGAAGTAACTTCAGTTTCTGCCAACGCAAAGAAAACACCAGGCAAAACATTCAGCAACATTGATACAACCCAAAGATGGAGCCAAACTTTCTTTGATTCAGGCAGCGCTATTCCTTTGTACTTGGCCCAGCCAAGCAAAGTGAGTGCGCCTAATGCGCACCGTCCGAAGGCGACGCCAAATGGAGTTAAGAATTCAAGGCCGAGTTTTATAAAAATAAATGAGCATCCCCAGACAACACCAAGCGCCAGGTATATCGGAAGCCAACTGTTTTTCTTCTCTGGCGTTGAAGATGACACGTGGGCCCTGTCGGGCTCGAACCGACGACCCACGGATTAAAAGTCCGTTGCTCTACCGACTGAGCTAAAGGCCCCACTGTATTTCGGCAAAAGTTGCACCGAACACTCGCCGTATCTTAGCGGAGTTTTATCGCCCCTTTGACGCTCGCATTAAGCGGTCGCGGATGGCTAGGGCTAAACCGTCACCTATTGGTGCTTGCACTACAACGGTTTTTAGACCTTCCTTGTCGGCATCACGTAGCGCTGAATAAATCACTCGTGCAAATTCTTCAACGTTCTTAGGCGTTGCTAAGCGAATTACATTTTCAGGTGTTTCAAATTCTGCAAGTGCAATGAATCCTTCGCCAGCGAGTGGTGCCCGGTTGAGTTCAACGGTTGCACTAGGGGCATAGTGATTTTCTAAAGATCCACTAACTCGAATATTGGTTTCTTCCTTTGAAATTTTAAGTCCAGTAGCTTCTTCGATCATTTCGGCAGTAATCGCACCCGGACGCAAAATCCGCGGAGCAATTGATGTGCAATCGATAATGGTTGATTCAACACCCACTGATGATGAACCGCCATCAAGGATTTGATCCGTGGGAAGTAAGTATTCAGAAAGTTCTTCGCGTACCGCATCGGCAGTCGTTGGCGAAACATGGCCAAAACGATTGGCACTTGGTGCTGCAATTCCCTTGCCGCCAATCTTTTCAAAGGCAGAAAGTAAGGCAAGCGCAACAACATGATCTGGAACTCGTAGTCCAACAGTTGGTTGGCCTCCTGTGACAAAATCTTCGGCAAGCAAGGAACGTTTTAGAACTAACGTCATTGGCCCTGGCCAAAAACTTCTCGCTAGCACGATTGCATAATCAGGGATTTCATCAGCCCATTCGCCCATCGCTTGCAGCGAATGAATATGGACAATTAGTGGATGATCTGCGGGACGACCTTTTGCGTGATAAATACGTGCAACAGCTGCGGAATTAGTGGCATCTGCGCCGAGTCCATAAACAGTTTCGGTTGGAAAGGCGACAAGCCCACCGCCAATAAGCAACTTTGCGGCCGACGAGAGCGCATCAGCGGTGCAATTTGAGACGAATTCACCACTAGTCATGTGCGCAATTATCCCGCCTTTTTGCGAGAAGATAACCACATGGCCGCGCAGGTAAAGGTAATGCAGATAATCGCCCGCATGAATGTGGGTGGTCCTGCTGTGATCGTGGCCGAACTTATGCGCGGGCTAGATAAAAACCGTTTTGAGCAAATCTTGGTCACTGGTTATTGCGATGATAATGAAGCGGATTATCTCGACACTGTCGCCAAAGATATTAAGGCGACGCGCATTGCCGGTTTAGGTCGATCTGTTTCGTTAGTTGCCGATTTAAAAGCTTTCTTTGGTTTGGTTTCACTTATCCGTAAATACAAACCGGATGTAATCCATACCCATACCGCTAAAGCTGGAGTGTTGGGTCGCTTGGCATCACTTTTAGCGGGACGTGGCGCGGTGCGCGTTCACACCTTTCATGGCCACTTACTCCATGGCTACTTCAACAAAGTCATAACGCAAATAGTAATTTTGATTGAAAATTTCTTTGCGGCACGTACCAGTGTTTTGATTGCGATCGGCAGCAAAGTAAAAGCAGATTTACTAGCAGTTGGTATCGGTCGCGCTGACAAGTACCGCGTCTTCTTTCCAGGTTTACCAACTCCTAAGACTGGTCCTAAGTCTGCAGCACAAGCTGCACTTGGGATTTCATCTGAAGTTTTATATTGCACCTTTGTAGGTCGCCTAACTCAGATCAAGCGCCCAGATCGCTTGCTCGATGTTGCAGCTGAATGTAAGCGCCGCGGAATTGATCTGCGCTTCTTAGTTGCTGGCGAAGGCGAACTATTTGAGAGTTCGAAGCAGCGTGCTATGAATGATCAGTTGAATATGACCTTCTTTGGATGGCGCAGCGATATCGATCAGATATTTGCGGCAAGTGATATCGCGATTCTGACTTCAGATAACGAAGGTATTCCACTTACTTTGATTCAAGCAGCACAAGCTGGTTTACCAATTGTCGCGACGAACGTTGGATCCATCTCCGATATCGTAATTAACGAGAGCACTGGTTATCTGACCCCTACCTCACCCGCAGATATCGCTGACGCTGTTGAAAAATTGGCGCGCGATCCGCAATTGCGCCAGATGATGGGCGCCGCCGGAAAAGCACATGCCGAGCGTTATTTCTCGCTGGATCGCATGATCAAAGATCACAGCGACCTTTATCAATCGCTATAAGCGATCAAATCCACACGCTTTTCTCAGACCTCATTAAGCAGTGCGTAAATTAATAGGAGATACTTATTCCATGACAACTACACGTATTCGCAAAATAGCTGTAATCGCAATCGCACTTACTTTAGTTGGCGGGGCTGCACTATCCGTCCCGGCTAACGCGGCAACTACAGCTACTAGATATGTGACCGTTAACTCTGATGGATCTGTAAAGGTCACGCCAGATGCTGTGCGTCTAAATGCGAATGTCTCTGTTGTCGCAGGATCAAACAAAGAAGCGCTTGCTAAGACTTCAGCCTCTGCGGCCGCTGTGCGCGCCGCGCTAACTGCAGCCGGTATCGCTAAGGCAGATATCGCAACCCAGAGCATTAGCGTTTATCCCGAGTACAACTACACACAGGACAAAGGTTCTGTCCTTGTTGGTTACCGTGGATCACAAGGTTTTGCAGTAACTATCAAGAGCGCAGCAAATGCGGGCGCTGTAGTAGATGCAGTTGTAGCAGCTGGTGGAGATAACTTGCAGATCCAAGGCGTAACTCCATTTGTTCTTGATTCGTCAAAGGCGACAGAATCTGCACGCGCTAATGCAGTAAAAAATGCAAAGGCAAAAGCTGCTTCATATGCGAAATTACTTGGTGCAAAACTTGGTCGTGTTAATTACTTAGTTGAGAACTCAAGCCCAATTAGTTATCCACCAGTAATGGCGATGGCAAAGGCTGCTGATTCAGAAGCAACTGTTGTTGATTTAGGTCAGCAAGATGTAACTGTTTCGATCTCGATTCAGTGGGCGCTTCTCTAAATCCCTGGTAATTTCTCGCGGTATTTCGCGCTTTTGCGCGGGCATTTAACCAATTTGGGTTAGCGCCCCTCTAGCGGGTACGATTTGCGAGCCTCAAACGTCCCCATCGTCTAGGGGCCTAGGACATCGCCCTTTCACGGCGGTAACACGGGTTCGAATCCCGTTGGGGGCACGCAAGGCCGAATTCATTCGGTACAGATGTTTGAGAAGGCTTTAAGGTGACATAAGAGCCACTTATGTTTTCATTCTTTAAGGCCCGGTAGCGCAGTTGGTTAGCGCGCCGCCCTGTCACGGCGGAGGTCGCGGGTTCAAGTCCCGTCCGGGTCGC